>NZ_JBFUAG010000008.1:0-238526 GCF_056406375.1 Rhodobacter sp. P1_C2 | reverse complement strand
GGGTGCGGGGGGCGGCCAGCCCCCCGCGCCGGGTCCGCCGAGCGCCCCCCGGGCCGGGATCACTCTGCCGAAAGCCGGCTGATCACCACGGTCACTTCCGGCTTCTTGCCGATCTCTTCCATCGTCACCTGGCGCACCACGCGCTTCAGCGCCTCTTCCAGCTTGTCGTCGTCCGCCATGACCTTGCGGCCCGCGCCTTCGACGAACTCGCCCAGATCGCCTTCCAGCGTCTCGGCCAGATCGCGCCCGCCGCGCCCGACCGGCGACAGGCCGAGGATATCGACCCAGGGCTCGCCCAGGGCCTCGCCATCCTCATCCACGATCAGCGTCACCGTGACATGGCCGTTCAGCGCCAGCCGGATCCGGTTGCGGATCACCCCGTCCAGCGCGCCGACCAGCGCCGTGCCGTCCAGATAGACCCGGCCCGTCTCGACCCGCTCGGCCACCACCGGCACTTCGCCGGTCAGGTTCAGCATCGTGCCATTGGTCGCGATGATCGAGGCGATCCCCGCATCGGTGGCGATCTTCACATGTTCGCGCAGATGGCGGTGTTCGCCATGCATCGGCACCACCATGTCGGGCAAGAGAAGCCGGTGCACATGTTCCAGATCGGGCCGGTTGGCATGGCCCGAGACGTGGTACAGCCCGCCATTGTCATCGACGATGTTCACGCCCTTCTCGGACAGGGCATTGACCACCTTCAGCACATCGCGCTCATTGCCCGGAATGGTCTTGGAGGAGAAGAGGAACGTATCCCCCTCGCGCAGCTCCAGCCCCAGGTACTTGCCCCGCGCCAGCTGGGCCGAGGCCGCCCGGCGTTCGCCCTGACTGCCGGTCACGATCAGCATCAGGTTGCGGCGCGGCACTTCCAGCGCGTCCTCGGGCGCGACATGGCGCGGAAAGCCCAGAAGCACGCCCGACTGTTCCGCCGCCGAAACCATCCGCTTCATCGCCCGGCCCAGCAGGCAGACGGTGCGGCCCGCGGCGCGCCCGGCCTCGGCCAGCGTCTTCAGACGCGCGACGTTCGAGGCGAAGGTCGTGGCCACCACCATCCCGGCCTGCGCCGCGATCAGTTCGGCCAGCGGCACGGCCAGGGTCGATTCCGACCGGCCCGGAAGCGGAGAAAACACGTTCGTGCTGTCGCACATCAGCGCCTTGATCGGGCGCTCGGCCGCGATCTCCTCGAACATCGCGTCATCCCAGGGCTCGCCCACGATCGGGTTGCGGTCGAGCTTGAAATCGCCGGAGTGGATGATCCGGCCGATCGGCGTGTCGATCAGAAGCCCGGCGCTTTCCGGGATAGAATGGCTGACCGGCAGGAACTGCACCTTGAAGGGGCCGGCCTCCACCACCTCGGGGCGCGGCTTGACGGTGCGGATCGCATCACGCGCAAGGCCCGCCTCTTCCATCTTCAGCCGCCCCAGCGTCGCCGTGAAGGCGCGGGCATAGACCGGCTTCTTCATCTGCGACCAGAGATGCGGCAGACCGCCAAGGTGATCCTCGTGGCCATGGGTGATGAAGATCGCCTCCAGCCGGTCCAACCTTGCGGTCAGCCAAGAAATATCGGCCATGATCAGATCGACACCGGGCGAGCCATCCATATCCGGGAAGGCCACGCCGATATCGACCAGGATCAGCCGCTCCTTGCCGGGCGGGCCATAGCCATAGACATAGGCGTTCATGCCGATTTCCCCGGCACCGCCGAGCGGAAGATAGATCAGCCTGTCGCCATTGCGCACCTGCGAGGTGAGGATCAGCTTGTCAGGGCTTTGTTTCGGGGCCATCGGCACTCTCTTTGTTAAAGGCGTGGATGAGGACGAGGCCATGCATGGTCAGATCGTCCTCGATCGCATCGAAAAGTTCGGTTCCTTGCGCGAAGAGCGGGGCCAGCCCGCCGGTCGCAATGACTTTCATCGGGGCGGCGCGTTCCTTGCGCACTTCGCGCACAATGCCCTCGACCAGTCCGATATAGCCCCAATACACGCCCGATTGCATGCAGGCTATCGTATTCGTGCCGATCGCCTTGGCCGGGCGGGCGACATCGACATGCGGCAGGGCCGCCGCCGCCATGTGCAGCGCCTCGAGGCTGAGGTTGGCGCCCGGCGCGATCACCCCGCCGACATAGGCGCCATCGTCATCGACCACGTCGAAGGTCGTGGCCGTGCCGAAATCCACCACGATCAGATTGCCGCCGTGGCGGTCAAAACCGGCTTCGGTGTTGACCAGCCGGTCGGGGCCGACCGTCACGCCCTGATCGACCCGCGGCGGATGCGGCAGGCGGCATTCCGGCTTGCCCACCACCAGCGGGCGGCAGTCGAAATAGCGGTTGCAGAGGACGCGCAGGTTGAAGACCACCCGCGGCACGGTGGAGGAGATGATCGCCTCGGTCACATGGGCCTCGACCTTGGTCAGCGCCATCAGAGAGGAGAGCCAGACGAAATATTCATCCGCCGTCCGCTTGTGGTCGGTCGAGATCCGCCAGGTGGCGCGGAACTTCGCGCCATCCCAGATCGAAAACACGGTGTTGGTATTGCCGCAGTCTATCGCGAGCAGCATGGGGACCTCGGGTCTGTCGGAAGCTTGGGCCGGGTCGCAGGCCCCGCCCGGTTCAAGATAGCGCGGGCCGGGGTCAAAAGAAGACCTCGGCGGCGGGAATGGCCTCGCGGCCCTCGGATGTGATCAGGATCAGGTTGCCGGCGGGGTCGATCGTCTCGAAGGTGCCGATCCGGGTCGTGGTGCCGGTGCGGGCCTGGATGACCTCGCCCAGACGCGCGGCAGAGGAAAGCCAGGCCTCGCGCAGCGGGGCGAAGCCCTCGGCCCGAAAACGCGCCTCCCATTTGGCATAGGCGGCGGCCAGATGGGTCAGGAAGGTCTCGGGCGTGATGCGCAGGCCTGTCTCCTGCAACAGTGACACCGGACGCACGGCGCCGGGTTCGACCATCGAAGCATCGGGCGCGCCGATCAGGTTGACGCCGATACCGATGGCCAGATGCGCCACGCCCGGCCCTTGCGAGGCGCTTTCCAACAAGATCCCGGCCAGCTTGCCCCCGTTGAAGAGCACGTCATTGGGCCATTTCAGGCTGATCGCGGGGCCAAGCCCGGTCAGCCCCACCAGCGCATCGCGCAGCGCCAGCGCGGCGGCGAAGGAGCGCAGGGCGACCTCTGCCGCGGGCTCGGTCGGATGAAGCAGCAGCGTGGCGTAGAAATTGCCCTTGGGACTGGCCCAGGGCCGGGCACGGCGGCCTTTGCCGGCGGTCTGCTCGCGCGCCAGAAACCACGCAGGCCCCGGCGTCTGCGGGGCCTGCCTCAGGGCATGGGCATTGGTGCTGTCGAGGCTTTCGAAGATGTGGCGGGCCACATCTTCGGGCCAGGTGACCTCAGCCGACAAGCGAAGCTGCGGCAGCGACGGCTGCGGGTTCGATGCCGAAGAAGTTGATGACGCCCACCAGCATGATCACGGCCACCGCCATTAGCGCCAGCCACTGGACCGGAGCCATCCGGCTGGAAGCCCCCTCCTGCTCGGCGCCGAAGTACATGTAGAAGACGATGCGCAGGTAGTAGAAGGCACCGATCACCGAAGCCACCACGCCGGTCACGGCCAGCCAGCTCATCCCGGCATCGACCGCGGCCTTCAGCACATAGAACTTCCCGAAGAAACCCAGCATCGGCGGCACACCGGCCAGCGAGAACATCAGGACCAGCACGGCCAGCGCCTTCAAAGGCTCGCGCTTGGAGAACTGGTTCAGGAGGGTGATGTCGGTAACCGGCTTGCCCCCCATTTCCAGCGACATGATGAAGGCGAAGGTGCCGACGTTCATCGTGACATAGATCGCCATGTACATCAGCATCGCCTGCACGCCGTAAGCGGTGCCCGCGGCCAGACCCATCAGCGCAAAGCCCATATGGGCGATCGAGGAATAGGCCATCAGGCGCTTGATGTCCTTCTGCCCGATGGCGGCAATTGCCCCCACGAACATCGAGACGACCGACAGCGCCGCCAGAACCTGGCTCCACTGCGAGGTGATGCCACCGAAGGCGTCAAAGACCAGACGGCCGATCAGCGCCATCGCGGCGACCTTGGGGGCCGTGGCGAAGAAGGCGGTGACCGGGGTCGGCGCACCCTCGTAGACGTCCGGCGTCCACATGTGGAAGGGCGCGGCCGAGACCTTGAAGGCGAGGCCCGAGATCATGAAGACCAGACCGAACAGCAGCCCGACCGGAACGCCATGGCTGACGGTGGTCAGGATGCCGGCAAAGCCCGTGGTCCCGGCATAGCCATAGACCAGCGAGGCCCCGTAGAGCAGCAGGCCCGAGGACAAGGCGCCAAGGACGAAATACTTGAGGCCGGCTTCCGTCGACCGCGCGCTGTCGCGCTGGATCGAAGCCACGACGTAAAGCGCCAGCGATTGCAGTTCGAGGCCCATGTAAAGCGACATGAGGTCGCCCGCCGAGACCATCGCCATCATGCCGATGACCGACAGGACAACGAGGATCGGGTACTCGAACCGGCCCAGCCCGCGCCGCATCATGAAATCCTGGCTGATCACCAGAACCGCCGCTGCCGACAGAAGGATGGTCACCTTGGCAAAGCGCGCGAAGGCGTCATCGACGAAAAGCCCGCCGAAGGCCATGTGGCTGCCGCTTTCGCCGACACCGATCCACAGCGCCAGCGCCACCATGACGCCGCCGGTGGCCCAGGTCAGGGCATTGGTCACCCCGTCCTTGCCGGTGTAGACCGCGAAAAGCAGGGCCGCCAGCGCGTAGATCGCCAGGATCAGCTCGGGAAGGACCGTGTGGATATCTTGGGTCAACATCTCTGGCCCCTCTCAGTTCGAAACGGGCGTCGCGGCGACCACGGCAGGAGCCGGGGCCGGCACATCGGCGCGGAATTGGGTGATCATCGCCCCGACCGAGGGGCCGATGATATCGGTGACCGCCTTGGGATAGACGCCCAGAAGCAGCGTCATCACGATCAGCGGGGCGAAGATCGCCCGCTCGCGCCGGGTCATGTCGGTGATGGTCTTGAGGCTCTCCTTGACCAGCGCGCCAAAGACGACGCGGCGGTAGAGCCAGAGGCCATAGGCCGCCGAGAGGATGACGCCCGAGGTCGCGACGGCCGCCACCCAGGTGTTGACCTGGAAGATGCCCATGAGGGTCAGGAACTCGCCCACGAAGCCGCTCGTGCCCGGCAGGCCGACGTTGGCCATGGTGAAGAACATGAAGACCAGGGCATAGGCCGGCATCCGGTTGATCAACCCGCCATAGGCGTCGATCTCACGGGTGTGCATCCGGTCATAGATCACGCCGACGCAAAGGAACATGGCACCCGAGATGAAGCCGTGGCTCAGCATCTGGAAGATAGCACCATCGACGCCCTGCTGGGTCATCGTAAAGATGCCCATGGTGACATAGCCCATGTGGGCGACCGAGGAATAGGCCACCAGCTTCTTCATGTCCGACTGCACCAGCGCCACCAGCGAGGTGTAGACGATGGCGATAGCGGACATCCAGAAGACCACCGGGCTCCACAGATCGGCCGCCACCGGGAACATCGGCATCGAGAAGCGCAGGAAACCGTAGCCGCCCATCTTCAGGAGGATCGCCGCCAGAACCACCGAACCGGCCGTGGGGGCCTGAACGTGGGCATCGGGCAACCAGGTATGGACCGGCCACATCGGCATCTTGACCGCGAAGCTGGCGAAGAAGGCGAGGAACAGAAGCGTCTGCATCCCGCCGGTGACATTCATCCCCAGCACGACCATCGGGTCATGGGCGAATTTGAAGGTCATCAGCGTCGGGATATCCGTCGTGCCCGCCGCCTTGTACATGGCCACCATGGCAACCAGCATCAGGACCGAGCCGAGGAAAGTGTAGAGGAAGAACTTGAACGAGGCATAGATCCGGTTCACCCCGCCCCAGATGCCGATGATCAGGAACATCGGGATCAGGCCGGCTTCGAAGAACAGGTAGAACAGCACGAGGTCCAGCGCGGTGAAGACGCCAAGCATCAGCGTCTCGAGCAGCAGGAAGGCGATCATGTAATCCTTCACGCGGTCGGTCACGTTCCAGCACGAGGCAATCGTGATCGGCATCAGGAAGGTGGTCAGCATGACGAAGAGGATTGAGATCCCGTCCACGCCCATCTTGTAATGGAAGCCCATCACCCAGGGATGATCCTCGACCATCTGGAAGCCGGTGTTGGACGGATCGAAATTCTTCAGCACCAGAAGCGAGACGAGAAAGCTCAAGGAGGTGGCGAAGAAGGCCAGCCATTTGGCATTGCGCTGCGCCGCCGGGTCATTGCCGCGCAGGAACAGCGCGAGGATCACCGCAGCCACCGCCGGGATGAAGGTGACGATAGAGAGAAGATTGGACATCAGTGCGTCCCTCCGGCGATGGTCATCCAGGTGATCAGAAGCGCAATCCCCAGAACCATCGCGAAGGCGTAGGTGAAGATATAGCCAGATTGCGCCCGGCCCGCGAGCCGGGTGAAGAAGGGAACGATCCCCAGAGCGACGCCGTTCAGCGTGCCGTCGATGATCTGCTGATCGCCGCGCTTCCACAGGAAGCGGCCAAGACCCTTGGCGGCGCGCACGAAGATCACCTCATAAAGCTCGTCGAAGTACCACTTGTTCAGCAGGAAGCGGTAGAGCGGTGCCTGCTGCGCGGCCAGTTGGCCCGGCAGCTTGGGATTGCGGATGTAGAACTGGTAGGCCACGAGGAAGCCAAGCAGCATGGCCACGAAGGGCGAGAGGCTGACCCAGGCCGGGCTGTGGTGGGCTTCTTCCAGGACCTTGTTCTCTTCGCCCATGTAGATCGCACCGGTGCCGGGGGCCGCGCCCTCGTGCAGCGAGAAGAAATGCGACATCGTCTCGTGGTTGCCGAAGAAGTCGTTGAACCAGAACATCCCCGCGAAGACCGCGCCGAGGGCCAGAACGGCCAAGGGAATGGTCATGACCAGCGGGCTTTCATGCGCATGTTCATGCGCGTGATGATCGCCCTTTTCCGGACCATAGAAGGTCATGAAGATCAGCCGCCACGAGTAGAAGGAGGTGAAGCAGGCCGCCACCACCAGAAGGGTGAAGCCATACATCGACCCGCCGGCATAGGCGCTCTCGATGATCGCGTCCTTCGACAGGAAGCCCGCAAAGCCGATCGGCGTGCCGAACCACTCACCCGAGAAGGGGATGCCGACGCCGGTGATGGCGAGCGTGCCGATCATCATCATGGCGAAGGTGAAGGGGATCTTCTTGCGCAGGGCGCCGTAGTTCCGCATGTCCTGTTCGTGGTGCATCGCGGTGATGACGGAACCCGCGCCAAGGAACAGCATGGCCTTGAAGAAGGCATGCGTGAAGAGGTGGAACATCGCAGCACCATAGACGCCCGAACCCGCCGCCACGAACATGTAGCCCAGCTGCGAACAGGTCGAATAGGCGATCACGCGCTTGATGTCGTTCTGCACCAGACCAACGGTCGCGGCGAAGAAGGCGGTCGAGGCGCCGATGACGACGATCAGCTCTTTCGCCTGCGGGGCGAATTCATAAAGCGGCGACATCCGGCAGACCAGGAAGACCCCAGCGGTGACCATGGTGGCGGCGTGGATCAGCGCCGACACCGGCGTCGGGCCTTCCATCGCGTCGGGCAGCCAGGTGTGCAGGAAGAGCTGCGCCGACTTGCCGCAAGCGCCGATGAACAGAAGGACGCCGATCACATTGGCCGCCGACCAGGTGCCCCAGAGGAAATGCAGATCGGTGGTGCCCAGCGTCGGGGTCGCGGCAAAGACGTCATCGAACTTGATCGAGTCGGTCAGGTAGAACAGCGCGAAGATGCCAAGCGCAAAGCCGAAGTCGCCGACCCTGTTGACCACGAAGGCCTTGATCGCCGCCGCCGAGGCCGAGGGCTTGCGATAGTAGAAGCCGATCAGCAGGTAGGAGGCGACGCCCACACCCTCCCAGCCGAAGAACATCTGGACCAGGTTGTCCGAGGTGATCAGCGCCAGCATCGAGAAGGTGAAGAACGACAGGTAAGCGAAGAAACGCGCCCGGTAAGGCTCGCTATGGCCCCAGTTCTCGTCATGCGCCATGTAGCCAAAGCTGTAGAGGTGGACCAGCGCCGAGACCGTGTTGACCACGACCAGCATGATCGCCGTCAAGCGGTCCAGCCGGATCGCCCAGTCGGTCGACAGCGTGCCGCTTTCGACCCAGCGCATCAGCTCGATATGCTGCGTGGTGCCGTCGAAGCCGAGGAAGACGACCCAGGACAGCACGGCCGCCAGAAACAGCAGGCCGGTCGCCACGATCTGGCCGGTCTTCTCGCCGATCAGGCGCCAGAAGAACCCGCAGATCAGCGAGCCCACCAAGGGTGCCAGCAAGATCACTGGCGCAAGTGTGTTGAGACTTGCCATATCCTCAGCCCTTCATCACGTTCGCGTCTTCAACTTCAATCGTGCCGCGGTTGCGGAAGAACACGACCAGGATGGCAAGGCCGATGGCGGCCTCGGCGGCGGCGACCGTCAGGATGAACAGGGTGAACACCTGCCCCACCAGATCGCCCGATTTCGAGGAAAAGGCCACGAAGTTGATGTTCACGGCCAGAAGCATCAGTTCGATCGACATCAGGATGACGATCACGTTCTTCCGGTTGAGGAAGATGCCAAAAATGCCGATGACGAACAAGGCCGCCGCCACGACAAGATAATGTTCCAGTCCGATTTGCATCCGCAGTCCCTCCGGGTCTTGGCCCGTTTGTCTTTCCTTGCGCCCGCCCCTTGTGGAGCAGGCGGCTTTGTCATTTCACCCAGAGACTTACGGTCTCGGGGTAGTAAAGTCGGCAGCCGCATTCCGGGCGCGAGGCGTCGGCGGTGAAGGGTTTGGGCAGCTTGCCCTGTACCACGTCATAGCCGGCGCGCTTGGCCGTGCTGGCGAAAAGCGCCTCATTGGCGATCTTGCGGGCCTTGTGCAGCTTGTCGACCATGCCAAGCAGGTCGGCGCCGGACGAGGCCTCGGTGATCGGATATTCCGCCTTGACCTGAACGATGGTGCGGGTGGCGCAGTTGACCAGCGAATAACGCTCCTTCAACCCGGCGGCGTCGATGTCCTCGGTCTTGAAGCCGACATAGCCATTGCCCTCGTCGATGGCGGGATAGGCCTTGTGAGCGCCGAAGGCGTTCTTGGATTCCAGCCCGCAGGCGGGCAATTGGGTCGAGGTCTGCGTCGTCGTATCCGACAGCGCGGCCGTCGCCGAAAGGGCAACAATCACAGTCGCAAGAACCGTCCTCATCATCTGCATCCACCTTTCCAAAACACCGCCCCGCGGGGCATTCCACTCAAAATCCGTTACAGGCCCTGCCCCGGCTTCACGTCGATCATCTCCAGCGCCTTGGCCGGGTCGCGCCACATCTGGTGCAGCACGTTCTGGCGCTTGATGTCCTTCCTGTGCCGCAGCGTCAGCACGATGGCGCCGATCATCGCCACCAGCAGGATCAGACCGGCGAGTTGGAAGAGGTAGAGGTATTTGTCATAGATCAAGAGACCCAGAGCGCGGGTGTTTTCCACCTGCGCCGCATCCGGCGTCGGCGCCTGGTGCAGGCCCATCGCGCCATCGGCCGCAACCCAGGCGCCGATCCCGAAGGCCAGCTGCATCAGGATCACCACACCGACCAGCAGGCCGAGCGGCATGTATTTCGCCATCTGTCCCTTCAGTTCCTCGAAGTCGACGTCAAGCATCATGACGACGAAGAGGAACAGAACCGCCACGGCGCCGACATAGACGATGATCAGCAGCATCGCCACGAACTCGGCCCCCAAGAGCACGAAAAGCCCCGCGCCCGACAGGAAGGTCAGGATCAGCCACAGCACCGAATGCACCGGGTTGCGGCTGAGCGTCACCATCAGGGCCGCAGCGACCGTGACGATTGCAAAGGCGTAAAAGGCCAGAACTGCCACGGTCATGCGGGCTTCTCCTCGGTTTCAGTGAAGACGGCTTGCGCGATCTCAAGCGCCTTCTGGGTGGCGGGCAAGCCGCCGAACATGGACATTTGCCAGATCACCTCGGCGATCTCGCGTTTGGTGGCGCCGGCGGCCAGGGCATTCCGGACGGTCGGGCGCAGCTGCGGCTCGCCCAGGGGGCCAAGCACGGTCTGCGCCGCGATCGTCACCAGAAAGCGGGTCCGCGCGTCGAGCCCTTCGGGGTTGAAGGTCTTGCCGAAGAAGAACTCCAGCATTTCCTTCGGCATCGCCGGGAACATCTTCTCGAACGTCGAGGGATCGACGCCGCCGAAACCGGAGGCGCCGGGCGTGAAAGCCTTGGCCATCTGCTGGCCCTGCTCCATCATCGTCTGGAAGAATTTGGCGAAATCCTGGGTCATCAGCGGTTGGGCCTCACCGGTAAGGGGCGTCAAGTTCAAGGTTGCGGGCAATCTCGGCTTCCCAGCGGTCGCCGTTGTCCAGCAGTTTGGCCTTGTCGTAGAACAGCTCCTCGCGGGTTTCCGAGGCGAATTCGAAGTTCGGGCCTTCGACGATGGCATCGACCGGGCAGGCTTCCTGGCAGAAGCCGCAGTAGATGCACTTGGTCATGTCGATGTCATAGCGCGTGGTGCGGCGGCTGCCGTCGTCGCGCGGTTCGGCGTCGATGGTGATGGCTTGCGCCGGGCAGACCGCTTCGCAAAGCTTGCAGGCGATGCAGCGTTCCTCACCGCTCGGATAGCGGCGCAGCGCGTGTTCGCCGCGGAAACGGGGCGAAAGCGGGCCCTTCTCATGCGGGTAGTTCAGCGTGGCTTTCGGCGCGAAGAAATACTTCATGCCAAGGCCGAAGCCTTTGATGAAGTCGAAGAGCAGGAAGTATTTGGTGGCGCGGCCCCAATCGACGTCAGCCATCATTTGTCCTCCGAAGTGGTGGGCGAGGCTTCGGGCATCTCATGCGAGGCCCAATGTTCCGGGTGCGCAAGCTCGGCGGCCTCATGGGCGTTCAGCGTGCCATGGGCGACCAGAAGCTTGGCCACCTCGTGCAGGTCCAGCGTGTCGCGCTTGGCGATCATGATGTCATCGACCAGGATTTCCCAGTGATGCTCATAAGGTTCCAGAACGATCAGATGGCCGTTGCGGTCAGCGTTCAGGCGGTGGTGCATGTCAGCCATGGTTCAGCCTCCCATCGAGAAACGGGCCCAGAAATGGCCGAGGATTTCGTATTTCGCCAGGAAGGAGATGATCACCACCCAAGCCAGCGACAGCGGCAGGAAGACCTTCCAGCCGATCCGCATCAGCTGGTCATAGCGGTAGCGCGGCACGATGGCCTTCACCATGGCGAACATGAAGAACCAGACCACCATCTTGCCGAACATCCACAGGAACCCGTCGGGCAGGCCCGGGATGGGCGAGAGCCAGCCGCCGAAGAACAGGATCGACAGAAGCGCGCACATCAGCCAGATCGCGATATATTCGCCGGCCATGAACAGAAGGTAGGGGGTCGAGGAATATTCGACCATGAAGCCGGCCACCAGTTCGGATTCCGCTTCGGGAAGGTCGAAGGGCGGGCGGTTGGTTTCGGCGAGCGCCGAGATGAAGAACAAGACGACCATCGGCAGGTGCGGCAGCCAGTACCAACCCAGAAGCCCCCAGCCGGTGTTCTGTGCGGCCACGATATGACCAAAGCTCATCGACCCGGTCGAGATGATGATGCCGATGATGATCAGGCCCAGCGAGACCTCGTAAGAGATCATCTGCGCGGCGGACCGCAAGGAGCCGAGGAACGGGTATTTCGAGTTCGAGGCCCAGCCGCCCATGATCACGCCGTAAACCTCAAGCGAGGAGGCGGCGAAGACGAAGAGGACAGCCACGTTGATATCGGCCAGCACCCAGCCCTGCGCGAAGGGAACCACGGCCCAGGCCAGCACCGCCAGCACGAAGCTGACCATGGGCGCGAGGAAGAAGACCGCGCGGTCCGCCCCGGCGGGGACGATGATTTCCTTCAGGATGAACTTCAGCGCATCCGCGACCGATTGCAGGGCGCCGAAGGGCCCCACCACGTTCGGCCCGCGCCGCATCTGAACGGCGGCCCAGATCTTGCGGTCGCCATAGACGAGGAACAGAAGGCTGATCATCACGAAAGCGATGATGAGCACGCTTTGGGCGATCAGCAGCACTGCCGTGCCAAGCCCCGTCTGGAAAAAAGCAGTCATACTTTCCGTCCCTTTACTCACGGCCTCAAACCGTTGGTATTCCCTGGTCGCCGCAGTCCCGCACCGTTACTTCGGCGTCAATCGTGCGCAGCCCCAAAGGCAGTGATGCCGAGATGGTGTAAATCGCATCTCCGCGCCAAGTTCCACCGGTTTCCGCGATATTCGTGCGCAGATGGCGCGCAAAACCGTAGCCCCGGATCAGTGCATACTGCGCCGCAGCACAACGCGCGTAATTCGATACGTCGTCGCGGTTGCGGGCGCCCTTCATGGCCACCCGGAAATCGACCAGATCGCCCTCCATGAGGACGGTCTCGATTCCCAGATAGGCCGGTTTGAAATCGGCCTTCGTCGTCTCTTCCGCCTGCCCCGTCCCCTCGGCGCAAGCCGCCAGCACCGCAAAAGCGGTGCAGGTCAGCCCGGCAAGGGGACGCGACAGAACCATCATTCCGCCGCCAGCTTCGGTGCGGCGCGTTCGGCTTCCAGCGCGGCCAGCTCGCCCATCGTGGTGGAGGCGCGGGCGATCGGGTTGGTCAGATAGAAGCTCTTGAAGGCGTTGCGGAAACTCGCGGCCCCCATGTCGCGCAGGGCGACCGGGGTCCAGCCATTGTCGGCCACGCTGTCGATGGCACCCAGGTGCGGGTGCTGGGCCACGATGGCGGCGCGCAGTTGCGCGAGGCTGTCCCAGGGCAGGGTCTTGCCGAGTTCGGCCGACAGTGCACGCTGGATCGCCCAGTTTTCCTTGGCCTCGCCCGGCGCGAAACCGGCGCGCAGCGCCAGCTGCGGGCGGCCTTCGGTGTTCACGAACAGGCCGTTTTCTTCGGTATAGGCCGCCCCCGGCAGGATCACGTCGGCGCGGTTGGCCCCGCGGTCGCCATGGCTGCCCTGATAGATCACGAAGGGACCCGCCGCGATTTCGACCTCGTCGGCGCCCATGTTGTAGATGACCTCGGCGCCCTCGATGGCGGCCAGAAGCCCGCCCTCGGTCACCGCACCCACATCCATCGCGCCGACGCGCGAGGCGGCGGTGTGCAGGACCAGAAGCTTGGCGTCCTGCGAAGCGGCAATCGCCATGGCATGGGCCAGAACGGCCTCGCCATCAGCCTCGGAGATCGCCCCTTGGCCGACGATCACGATGCCCGGGCCCGGACCCTTGTTGGCCTGCGCAAAGGCCAGATGATCGGCCAGCGCCTGACGGTCGGTGCCGAAATGGTGGTAGTCGTAGGTCAGATCCGCCGCCTGCCCCACCAGCCCGACCTGCGCGCCCTTGAGCCAGGCCTTGCGGATGCGGGCGTTCAGGACCGGAGCCTCAAGCCGCGGGTTGGTCCCGATCAGCAGGATGCCCTTGGCGCTGTCGATATCCTCGATCTTCGCGGTGCCGACATAGGCCGAGCGGTTGCCGATCGGCAGTCGCGCGCCATCGGTGCGCGATTCGACATGACCACCCAGCGATTCGATCAGGGTCTTGAGGCTATAGGCCGCCTCGACCGGGGCGAGATCACCGACGAGGCCCACGACCTTCTTGCCGGCCATCGCGGATGCCACCTTGACCAGAGCCTCGCCCCAGCCGGCTTTGCGCAGCTTGCCGTTCTCGCGGATGTAGGGCGTGTCCAGCCGTTGGCGGCGCAGACCGTCCCAGATGAAGCGCGACTTGTCGGAAATCCACTCTTCGTTCACGCCGTCATGGTTGCGCGGCAGAATCCGCATCACTTCGCGGCCCTTGGTGTCGATCCGGATGTTCGAGCCGAGCGCGTCCATCACGTCGATGCTCTCGGTCTTGGTCAGTTCCCAGGGCCGGGCGGTGAAGGCATAGGGCTTGGAGGTCAGCGCCCCCACCGGGCAGAGGTCGATGATATTGCCCTGCAGGTTCGAATCGAGCGTCATGTTCAGGTAAGAGGTGATCTCGGCATCCTCGCCCCGGCCGGTCTGGCCCATCTGGGTGATGCCGGCCACTTCGGTGGTGAAGCGGACGCAGCGTGTGCAGGAGATGCAGCGCGTCATCTTGGTTTCGACCAGCGGGCCGAGGTCGAGATCCTCGGAGGCGCGCTTGGGCTCGCGGTAACGTGAGAAGTCGACGCCATAAGCCATGGCTTGATCCTGCAGGTCGCACTCCCCACCTTGGTCGCAGATCGGGCAATCCAGCGGGTGGTTGATCAGCAGGAATTCCATGACGCCCTCGCGGGCCTTCTTGACCATCGGCGTGTTGGTCTTGACCACGGCAGGCTCGCCATTGGGGCCGCCGCGCAGGTCGCGGACCTGCATCGCGCAAGAGGCCGCCGGCTTGGGCGGGCCGCCCACCACCTCGACCAGGCACATCCGACAGTTGCCGGCGATGGTCAGGCGCTCGTGGTAACAAAAGCGCGGAATTTCCACCCCGGCCACTTCCGCGGCCTGAATGATGGTCATCGCCGGATCAACCTCGACCTCGATTCCGTCGATGATCAGCTTTTTCAGGTTAGACATGGTGTCCCCTACTTCTTTGGTGCGACCGTCCGACGCTTCGCACGCCCTGTAAACGTCTTATGGCGGCCCTTTCAACGGGCAACCAGATATTTCCCGATGGAAGTGTGACCGGCAACCTCTGCATCGCCCGCGGCACAGAAAGAGCCACTGTCGGTAATGAGGATGTTGCGTTTCGCGATGTAGCCGAAGATCGTGTCTTGCAAAACCCTCTGGCCGCCGATTGCCGTGATAAGCGCATCATGCGTCACCGAGCGATAGCCCTGCGCAGCCGCGACCGTTTGCAACTCATGCTCGAAGGCGGCTTTTTCCGTTGGATTGATCGCGTAACGCTGCGGGCATTGCCGGGTGATTTCTTCGGCCAGGCCCGCATCCATCAGCCGCCGCTTTTGATCAGGCGTGAAGGTAAGAGGTCCCTTCGGTCCACCCGCCGCGACAGGCACTGTGACCTGAATGGAATCATCGCAAGCTGACGCGAACAGGCACAAACAGATCGCGACTGCGCTTCGAAGTCCTAAACCCGTCATACGGTTTCCTTTCCGGGGCCGATCCGGCCTGAACGGTCTTCACGTCTCACTCAACCGAATTGCCCCGTTCAGAGGCATTCTTGCGCGGTTCATCCGCTTTTAGCCGTCCGAAGGCAACGGTTTTTCCGCAAGCCACGGCGCCTGCCGCGATAAATTTTGCATCCCGCGCGGTCTTGCCCATCTTCTACTCCGCCGCCGGGCGCGCGCAGGCGCGGCTCTGCCAGAGTTTGGCCTGTTCCAGCCAGGCCCAGCCGAAGGCCTCGGCACTTGGCCCATGGGCGCGCAGGTGGTCGAGCCGGGCCAGCGCCTCGTCCAGGGTCGGGCGGTGGCCCGCGGGGACGAACCACATGACGAAATGCATCTGGCCCAGAACCTCGAACCACTCGGCCCGGCGTTCATAGAACTGGCGGTGGACGGTGTTCCAGACGAAGGCCTCCAGCGTCTCGACTGTTTCCCAGACGGTGAGGTTGGAAACATATTGAGGGTCGCCGCCGATCTTGGCCTCGGTATTGCCGGTTCCGGGTTCGCCCGAGCCTTCCATCATCCAGACGAAACCCGGCATCCTCGTGCCCAGACCGTTGACGCGGTCCAGGGCGGCCATGAACTCGGCCACGCGCGGATCGTCGGTGGGGGCCAGGAGGCGCCCCACGTTCAACTCGGCCAGGTGGAAGCCGGGTGGGATCATTTGGACGACCGGATCAGCTGGCCAAGGGCCGTGTTCTTGGCGATCTCGTCGCGACCGACCTGGCAATAGCTTTCGACATCGCCGGGCTTCGCGCCAGCCTTGGCGAGGTAGTCGGCCGCCTCGGCCTTCAGGCGGGCCTTCTGCACCGGGTCCTTGCGGAATTTGTCGTAATCCTCGGCTGTGTAGCCATGGCTTTGCGCATAGGATTTCAGGTCATAAAGCCGCCCCACCACGACCAGCATCCGGGCCGAGATCGAGGGGCAGGTCTTGCGCAGCAGATCGCCCGCAAAACCGGCGCGGAGTTCGTCGTTGATATGCTTGTCCTGCGCCATCGGCACGGTCGCCGCGGTGGCACTCATTCCGGAAAGGGCGATCAGGCCGGCAAGGGCGAGGTTGCGAAGTGTCATTGTCAGGTATCCCATAAGCCCCGAGGTCGCGCGGCGGGCGTCGGAAAAGCGCGACAGCCCTCTCTCTGCGCCAAGCGGGGCTGACATGCCATAACAGGCGGGCGTCATCGGATAGAGCGGCGGATTCACACGCAATCTCCGTCAAAAACCCAGGCATTGGGCAGCGAGAACCGGCCCATCGCGCGCGGGTCCAGCTGGCGGTTGTAGGTGGCGCAATAGGCCTGGGCGACGGCCTTGGCGCGGGCGCCTTCGGAATAGTCGAAGTCGCGGCCATCCTTGCGGGTGATCCGGATCGTGATGCCCGAGGTCGAAATGCTCTTGGCGCGCCGGTTGACGACATAGGTCGAGGGCGCCAGCGCCACCACCTCGTCACGGCCATCCGGCAAGGGCATGGTCAAGGGCGCCATCGGCGCCGCAGCGCAGGCCGAAAGTCCCAAGGCCAGCGCCCCGTTCAGACCGTAAGCGCGGAGGACTTGCCCTGCCTGGAATGGGGAAAGGCGCATCCCGGCCCCCTATCTGGCAGCCAGAGGCCGCGCGCCATGCGCCGCCCCTTCTGCCGCAGATACGGGAAGCCGGGCCTTCATGGTCACTCCGCCGCGATGGCGCTGACCCGGCCGGTTTTCTTGTACTTGATGCGGTCCTCGATCTCGCCGCGGAAGGCACGGACCAGACCCTGGATCGGCCAGGCGGCGGCATCGCCCAAGGCGCAGATCGTGTGACCCTCGACCTGCTTGGTGACCGAAAGGAGCATGTCGATCTCCTCGACCTCGGCATCGCCGCGCACCAGACGGTCCATGACCCGCATCATCCAGCCGGTGCCTTCGCGGCAGGGCGTGCATTGGCCGCAGGACTCGTGCTTGTAGAACTTGGACAGGCGCCAGATCGCCTTGATGACATCCGTGCTTTGATCCATCACGATCACCGCCGCGGTCCCGAGGCCCGAACGCTGCTCGCGCAGCCAGTCGAAATCCATGATGGCGTTTTCGCACTGGGCCGCGGTCAGCAGCGGCACCGAGGAGCCGCCCGGGATCACCGCCTTGATATTGCCCCAGCCGCCGCGCACGCCGCCGCAATGCTCGTCCAAGAGCTCGCGCAGCGAGATCGACATGGCCTCTTCGACCACGCAAGGGTTGTTCACATGGCCGGAGATGCCGAAAAGCTTGGTGCCGGCATTGTTCGGACGGCCGAAGCCCGCGAACCATTCCGCGCCGCGACGCAGGATGGTGGGCACAACGGCGATGGATTCGACGTTGTTCACCGTGGTCGGGCAACCGTAAAGGCCGGCACCGGCCGGGAACGGCGGCTTCATCCGGGGCATGCCCTTCTTGCCTTCAAGGCTTTCCAGAAGGGCGGTTTCCTCGCCGCAGATGTAAGCCCCTGCCCCGTGGTGCAGGTAAAGGTCGAACTGGTAGCCCGAACCCGCGGCATTCTTGCCCAGAAGGCCCGCGTCATAGGCCTCGTCGATGGCGGTCTGCAGCGCCTCGCGCTCGCGGATATATTCGCCACGGATGTAGATGTAGCAGTTGTTGGCGCCCATCGCGAAGGAGGCGATCAGCGCGCCTTCGATCAGCGTATGGGGGTCGTGCCGCATGATCTCGCGGTCCTTGCAGGTCCCGGGCTCGGATTCGTCGGCATTGATGACCAGATAGCAGGGGCGGCCATCGCTTTGCTTGGGCATGAAGGACCACTTCAACCCGGTCGGGAAGCCCGCACCGCCGCGACCGCGCAGGCCCGAGGCCTTGACGATCTCGATGATCTTGTCGCGGCCAAGCGCCAGAAGACCGGCCGTGCCATCCCAATGCCCGCGCTTGCGCGCGCCGGTCAGGCTGCGGTCATGCATGCCGTAGAGGTTGGTAAAGATGCGGTCCTGATCCTTGAGCATCTGCCCGTTCCTTCATTCCCGGCCCGAGGGCCCGTTACGCCTGACGCTTGCGCCAAAGCCTGTAAGTTGCAACCATCGTCCAGAGGAACGCGGCCCCGGCGGACAGGTCCGCCAGCAAGATGAATTTCGGCGGCCAGCCATATTGGTCGCCCACCGACAGAACCAGAAGCCAGAGCGCCATCGCAAGCACCAGCACCACGGCAATCAACTTTGCCTGCGCCGCATCGCTGTGATCGCTGCCCGCCATGGTGCCTCAGTGCCCGTGATGCGCGTGGCCGTGGCCGTGGTCATCATGGCCGTGATCCTCCGGCCCATGCGGCGGCTCTTCCCAGAACTGGGCGAGGAGCGCGCCATAGACCACGAAAACCGCAATCCCGCCGAGGATGGCTGCCGACATCGGCACAGAACCGAGCCAGCGCGCCAGGATGGCGGTGACCACGGCGGCGGCCAGGGACCAGACCCAGTTGGAGGCCATCGGCCCTTCGGATTCCATCGCGTGATGATCGCTCATGACTGCCCCCTCACACCGTTGCCCGGCCCTTGAGCCAGGGCGTCAGGATCGGAACCTCGGTCCCGTCGATCCGCTTGACCGTATCGCCGATATCCACCGCCGCCTGGGCCGAAGCGTTGTACTGCTTCTTGCCGGATTCGAAATCCTTCAGGCTGGTCAGGCCGCTCAGCGGTTCGGCCGCATAGCGCCCGTTCTGCGGCCCCGGCACCGGAACCTCGCCGTTCGAGAAGCGGGCGATCAGGTCGCGCAGCTTGTCGGCGGTCAGATCCTCGTAATAATCCTTGCCGATCTGCGCCATCGGCGCATTGGCGCAGGCGCCGAGGCACTCGACCTCTTCCCAGGAGAACTTGCCATCGGCAGAAACCGTGTGGGCCGAGGGCGCGATCAGCTCCTTGCAGACCGCCACCAGATCCTCTGCCCCGCAGATCATGCAGGAGGTGGTGCCGCAGATCTGGATATGGGCAATCGAACCAACCGGTTGCAGCTGGAACATGAAGTAGAAGGTCGCGACTTCCAAGGCGCGGATATAGGCCATGCCCAGCATGGTGGCGACATGTTCAATCGCCGGACGGGTGAGCCACCCCTCCTGCTCCTGCGCGCGCCAGAGCAGCGGGATGATCGCCGAGGCCTGACGCCCCTCGGGGTATTTCGAAATCTGCCCCTGCGCCCATTCGAGGTTCTTCTCGGTGAAGGCGAAGGAGGCAGGCTGGTCTTTATGAAGGCGGCGCAGCATCAGCGGTCAACCTCTCCGAAAACGATGTCCATGGTGCCGATGATGGCGGCGACGTCGGCCAGCTGGTGGCCTTTGCACATGAAATCAAGCGCTTGCAGGTGCAGGAAGCCCGGGGCGCGCAGTTTGGCGCGGTAGGGTTTGTTGGTGCCGTCGGCGACCATGTAGACGCCGAATTCGCCCTTCGGCGCCTCGACCGCGGCATAGACCTCGCCCGCGGGAACGTGGAAGCCCTCGGTGTACAGCTTGAAGTGGTGGATGAGCGCCTCCATCGAGGTCTTCATCTCGGCCCGCTTCGGCGGCGTCAGCTTGCCGCGCGCCAGGATATCGGTCTGGGCGGCAGGCTCGCGCAGTTTGGCGACGCATTGCTTGATGATCTTGGTCGACTCGGCCATTTCGGCCATCCGCACCAGATAGCGGTCGAAACAGTCGCCGTTCTTGCCGACGGCGACCTTGAAGTCGAATTCGTCATAGCATTCGTAGGGCTGGCTGCGGCGGAGGTCCCAGGCCAGGCCCGAACCCCGCGCCATGACGCCCGAGAAGCCCCAGTCCTGCACGTCCTTCTCGGTGATGATCCCGATATCGGCGTTGCGCTGCTTGAAGATGCGGTTTTCGGTCAGAAGCCCGTGCAGATCGTCCAGCACGCGCGGGAAGCCGTCGCACCAGTCGTCGATGCCGTCCAGCGTCTGCGGCGTCAGGTCCTGGTGCACCCCACCCGGGCGGAAATAGGCGGCGTGGAAGCGGGCGCCCGAGGCTTGCTCGTAGAACCCCATCAGCTTTTCACGCTCTTCGAAGGCCCAGAGCGGCGGCGTCAGCGCGCCCACGTCCATGGCCTGGGTCGTCGTGTTCAGGATATGGTTCAGCACCCGGCCGATTTCCGCGAACATCACGCGGATCAGGCTGGCGCGGCGCGGAATGACCGTGCCGGTCAGCTTTTCGATGGCCAGGCACCAGGCATGTTCCTGGTTCATCGGGGCGACGTAATCCAGCCGGTCCAGATAGGGCAGGTTCTGCAGATAGGTGCGGCTTTCCATCAGCTTTTCGGTGCCGCGATGCAGAAGGCCGATATGGGGGTCGCAGCGTTCGACGATCTCGCCGTCAAGCTCCAGCACCAGGCGCAAAACGCCATGCGCCGCAGGGTGTTGCGGGCCGAAGTTGATGTTGAAGTTGCGGATGCGCTGTTCGCCCGTCTCGAGGTCGACCGAGCCGTCGTCGTAAGCGTTCTGCCGGATATCGCCGTCCATCATTAAACCTCCAAGGCCGGGCCAGAGGCCACGCGGAAAAGCTTGGTGACCAAGGACCACTTCGCCCCCGACCGCAGAAAGCCCAGCTGGTCGGTATAGACCCGCGGCCCCACGGTCACATTCAGTTTCACCTGCGCCATGTCATGATCGACATCGACGGCAAGAATCTCATAGGCCACATCGCCCGGCTGGGCGGCACGGCCGCCGACACGGGCGACGAAAGCCGCCTTGTCGATGGACTGGATGCCCGTCCCCGCCCACTGCATCAGGAAATTCGGGTGGCAGAGGTCCTCCAGCACCGCGCCGCGAGCGAAGTGCAGGGCGGCGCAATAGGCGGCGACCGCCTCCTGCAACCCCTGGTCCTGGATCTGCATGTCGCGCATCCCGGCTCAGGCCTTCTTCTCGTCGCCGGGAAGGATGTATTGCGCACCCTCCCAGGGGGACATGAAATCGAACTGGCGGTATTCCTGCACCAGCTTGACCGGTTCGTAGACGACGCGCTTTTGCACCTCGTCATAGCGGACCTCGGTATAGCCGGTGGTCGGGAAATCCTTGCGCAAGGGATGGCCGCGGAAGCCATAGTCGGTCAGGATGCGGCGCAGGTCCGGGTGGCCCGAGAAGAGGATGCCGAAGAGGTCGAAGACCTCGCGCTCAAACCAGTTGGCCGCCGGATAGACCGGGATCAGCGAGGGGACCATGCCGGTCTCGGACACTTCGACCTTCACCCGGATGCGGCCGTTGGTGTACATCGACAGCAGGTGATAGACCACGTCAAAGCGGTTCACCCGCTCGGGGTGGTCGACGGCGGTGATATCGACCAGCGAGGTCATCCGCGTCGCCGGATCGGTCTTCAAGGCCTGCATCACGTCCAGCAGCGAGTCGAGCGCCACGGTCAGCGTCAGCTCGCCAAAGCTCTCCACAGCCGAGACGACGCCCGGACGGGTGGCCAGCGTGGCGCTCAGTTCGGTCAGGTTCAATGCCATGATGCCCCCTTAACGGACCAGAGTGCCGGTGCGGCGGATTTTGCGCTGCAGCTGCAGGATGCCGTAAAGCAAAGCCTCGGCGGTGGGCGGGCAGCCCGGGATATAGATGTCGACCGGCACGATCCGGTCACAGCCGCGCACCACGGAATAGCTGTAGTGGTAATAGCCGCCGCCATTGGCGCAGCTGCCCATCGAGATCACATAGCGCGGCTCGGGCATCTGGTCATAGACCTTGCGCAGCGCCGGGGCCATCTTGTTGGTCAGCGTGCCGGCCACGATCATCAGGTCGGACTGGCGTGGCGAGGCGCGCGGCGCCGTGCCGAAGCGTTCGAGGTCATAGCGCGGCATCGAGACATGGATCATCTCGACCGCACAGCAGGCCAGACCAAAGGTCATCCACATCAGGCTGCCGTTGCGCGCCCAATTGATCACATCCTCGGTCGAGGTCAGAAGAAAGCCCTTGTCCTGCAGTTCGGCATTCAGGGCCTGGGTCGCCACCTCACGGTCAGCGCCCGCAGTGTTCGGTCCGGTCATCACGCCCATTCCAAGGCCCCCTTCTTCCATTCATAGGCAAAGCCCACGGTCAGCACGCCAAGGAAAATCATCATCGACCAGAAGGCCATCATCGAGATCTGCCCAAAGGCCACGGCCCAGGGGAAGAGGAAGGCGACCTCGAGGTCGAAGATGATGAACAGGATCGAGACGAGGTAGAAGCGCACGTCGAACTTCATCCGCGCATCGTCGAACGCGTTGAAGCCGCATTCGTAGGCCGAAAGCTTCTCGGGGTCCGGGTTGCGCACGGCCAGTACGGCGGCGGCCACGATCAAAACGATTCCAAGCCCGATCGCCACCGCCAAAAGCACGAGAATGGGCAGATATTCACGCAGAAGAGTGTCCACGAAGGGCTCCTTCAACCGATGTCCGGGGTTTTGCCTGATGCAGCGACCCCTGTCTGAGGCTTCGTTTAGCGCCAGCCCTTGGCGGGGTCAACCAAAGCCGGGTTAATTTCGGCCCGTTGCAAGGGATTTGCCCCATTTCGGGCGCGCCGCGCGCGGAACCAATCCGGCCTCCCGGGGCTTGGTCCCTTGTCTTGGCCCCGCAGCATCCCGATATCAGGCCCAGCCCCTTCGAAAGGACGCCCCATGCGCAAGCTTGCCCCCCTGCTCCTCGCCCTCCCGCTGGCCCTGGGCCTCACCGCCGCCCGGGCCGAGGAAGTGGGCCGCGTCGGCGTCGACTGGACCGGCAACGATATCGTGATCGAGGCGATCCCCGACCCCAAGGTTCAGGGCGTCACCTGCCATGTCGCCTATTTCGACCGCTCGGTGCTGGACCGGTTGTCGAACGGCAACTGGTTCGAGGACCCGTCCAATTCCTCCATCGCCTGCCGCCAGACCGGCCCGATCACGCTGGGCCAGATCAACACCTCACCCAAGGGCGAGGAGGTCTTCAGCCGCTCGACCTCGCTCATCTTCAAATCGCTGAACGTGACGCGGATCTTCGACCAGAAGAACCAGGTCCTGATCTACCTGACCCATGCCAATGACCTGAGCCAGGGCAGCGCCAAGATGTCGATCTCCACCGTCCCGCTCTACGGCGCGACAAAGAACTAGCCCCCTCCCCCCTTTCATTGGTCCATAAATATCCCACGGGGGGTCTGGGGGGTGTGAAACCCCCCAGCCGGGTCCGCCGAGCGCCCGCCTACCGCATCATCCGCCGCGCCAGATTGGCCGCCTGGCGCGCCTTTTTGGCCGTCGCCTTGGCCTCCTGCGCCTGGGCGCGTTCCTCGGCTGTCATGTCCTCGGGCCTGCGGCCCTTGTTGGCCACATGGTTGATCCCGGCATTGATGCCGCGGTTGACCAGCTGCCCGATCAGGCGGTTGACGATCATCATGATAAGGCGGTCCATCGCTCAATCCTCGAAAAGTTCGCTCTGGCCGGTCTCGGGGCCCTCATCCTCTTCATCTGGGGAGGAACCTGGCATTGGCAAGGGGCGGCTGTCCAGAAGTCCTGCGGCGCGCAGCTCTTTCAGCCCCGGCAGGTCGCGGGCGGATTCGAGGCCGAAGTGGTCGAGGAAGGCCTCGGTCACCACGAAGGTCACCGGGCGGCCCGGGGTCATCCGCCTGCGGCCAAAGCGGATCCAGTCCAGCTCGATCAGCTGATCCACCGTGCCGCGGCTGACAGCCACGCCGCGGATCTCTTCGATCTCGGCCCGGGTGACGGGCTGGTGATAGGCCACGATGGCCAGCGTCTCGATCGCGGCGCGGGAAAGCTTGCGGCTTTCAACGCTTTCCTTGCGCATCAGGTGCCCAAGGTCGGGCGCGGTGCGGAAGGCATAGGCATCGCCGACCTTGACGAGGTTCACCCCCCTGCCCTCGTAGCGGCGGCGCAGATGGGCCAGGGCCTCGGCCGGATCGCAGCCCTCGGGCAGGCGCTTGACCAGTTCGGCCAGGGTCACCGGCTCGGTCGCGGCGAAAAGGACGGCTTCGACCATCCGCTCCTGCTCGCCCATCGGCGGCGCCTCGAAAAGGCTGCGCTCGATCGGCTCGGGGCGGGCTTCGGGATGCAGGGGGCTCATGCCTCGCCCTTTCGGCGCAGGAGGAGGGGGGCAAAGATCTCGCCCTGGCGAATCTCGATCTGGCCGCGCTTGGCCATTTCCAGCATGGCGGCGAAATGGGCGGCGGTGGCAGATTTGCGCCGCTCGGGCGAGGCGCCCCAGCCCTCGGGCAGGAAAGAGGTCAGGTCGGCCCAGGCGCCCATATAGCCCAGAAGCCCGCGCATCCGGTCCAGCGCCTGTTCCATCGTGTAGACGTTATGGCGATCAAAGGCATAGGGGCGAAACTCGTCGCGGGTGCGGATGCGGGCATAGGCGCGCATCAGGTCCAGAAGCGAGGCCTCGTAGCGCACGGTGCGCAGCCGGTCGACCAGTTCCGGCACGCCGCGGGCAAAGAAATCGCGGCCCTTCTGGTCGCGCGCCATCAGCCGCGCCGCCGCCTCGCGCATCGCTGCCAGACGCTCCAGCTGAAAGGCCAGATGTGCGGCGAGGTCTTCGGCGCTCGGCCCCGGCTCACCCGGTTCGGGCGGAAGAAGCAGGCGGGATTTGAGGTAAGCGAGCCAGGCCGCCATCACCAGGTAATCCGCCGCAAGCTCGATCCTGAGCGCCGAGACGCGGGCGACGAAGCCGAGATATTGCTCGGCCAGCTGCAGGACCGAAATCTTGCGCAGATCGACCTTCTGGGTCCGCGACAGCGACAAAAGCAGGTCCAAGGGCCCCTCGAACCCCTCGACATCGACGATCAGCGCCTCGGCCGCGAGGCGGTCGGAGGGGGTGAGGCGGTCAGAGAATGCGAGCTGGTCGCTGGACCAGTCGTCAGCTTGGGCCATGGGCAACATCCGGCATCAGGCGGCCAAGTTCAGCCTCCAATGCCGCCGTGTCAACCTCCGAGGGCGCCGGGCGCCGGGCCAGCGCCTCGGCCACCCGCCCGAGGGTCGCCTCCGACATCTCGCCCGCGACATCGGCCACGGCGCGCATCTCGGCCAGATCGCCTTTGCAATGCAGGGCAATGTCGCAGCCCGCGGCGATCGAGGCGGCGGTGCGGCTGGCGAGGGTGCCCTGCAACGCCTCCATGTTCAGATCGTCGGTCATCAGAAGCCCGGCAAATCCGATCTCCTGCCGGATCACCTCGATCATCACCTGCGACTGGGTGGCGGGACGTTCGTCATAGGCGGCAAAGACCAGATGCCCGGTCATCGCCATCGGCAGGTCGTTCAGGGCGCGGAAGGGGGCGAAGTCCTGTGCTGCGAGTTCCGCGCGGCTGGCCGTCACCCGCGGCAGCGCCAGATGGGTGTCGAGATGCGAGCGGCCATGGCCGGGCATATGCTTCATCACCGGCAGGCAACCGCCGGCCAGAATTCCATCGGCCACGGCGCGGGCTAGGGTGGAAACCTCTGCGGGATCAGAGCCATAGCAGCGGTTCTTCAGAAACGGATGCGTCTCGGCTGTGACCAGATCGCCGACCGGGGCGCAGTCGGCGTCGATCCCCACGGCGCGAAGCTCCTGCGCGATCAGCGTGTAGCGGATCGCCATCGCCCGGGCGGCATGGGGGCCTGCGGCCTGGACGAAATCCAAGGGCGGGGTCCATTCGCGCCAATGCGGGGCGCGCAGGCGCTGGACGCGGCCGCCTTCCTGATCCACGAGGATCGGCGCATCGCGGCCCACCGTTTCGCGCAGGGCGGAGGTCAGGCGCAGGACCTGATCGGGGTTGTCGACGTTGCGGGCGAAGAGGATGAAGCCGCAGGGGTCGAAGTCACGGAAAAAGGCCGCTTCCTCGCGGCCCAGTTCCAATCCCTCACACCCGAAGATCGCGGCACCGCGACCGAAAGCGCTCATCTTTGGGCGACCGGGATGCAGTCGGTCTCTTCGGCCTGCAGGGCTGCGCAGAAGCGGCGGGCGTCGTCGTCGTTGCCAAAGCCATGCGCGCGCAGGCGGTAGAAGGTGTGACCACCGCTTTGCGCCGACTGGATGACGATATCCTTGCCGGCCATCAGCTCGGCAAAGCTGCCCTGCAGTTCGGCGAATTTCTGGCGGGCCAGATCGGGGGTCTCGAAGGCGCCAAGCTGGGCCAGACGGGTGCCCTTGGCGATATTGGCCGGGTCGATCTCGCGGGCGGCGGGCAGGGACTTGGCCGAGACGGACTGGACCTTGATCGGCGCGGCGTTCGGGCGCGGCTGCGGGCGCAGCGAGACGCGGATCGCGTTCGGATCGCTCGGCACGATGGCGGGGCCGGAGCCGGCGGGGGCTTCCTCGGGGTCGGCGGGAATCACGCCGGCCAGATCCTCGGCCACCGGTTGACCGCCGAGCAGGGGCGAGCCCTGCGCCTCGGCATCGGCCTCGTCGGAAGATTCAGCATTGGCGGCGGCCATCGCGGCCGGGGCCGCATCGCCATCCTGCAGCGTCACCGCCTGCGGGGCCAGCGTGATCTGATCCGCCGGCGCCGCCGAAGTGCCCATCGCGGCGATGGCATTGACGGTCAGGCCCTGATTCAGCGCCTGTTCGCCACCCGGATCGGCCGGGGCGATCCGCATCGCCCCCGCCACGGCGCGCATCACGGGAATCCCCGTCACATCGCGCACCGCAAGCCGGTAGCCCCAGATCGCCAGCGCCAGAACCAGCGAGACCGAACAGACCGCGCCGGAAATATTGATCCAACGCCGCGCCTTGTCGGCCAGCCCGGGCGGCAGACCAGACGTGGAATCGAAAGCCGAGGAGTACTCGTCGTAATTGAAATCTGCCATGTCGCCCCACATGCGCCTGCGATACATCGCCGCCTGCGCTTTACCTGCTCGACCGGCCGGGACGTTTTTAACGCATTTCCTCGACCGGAGTGACGCCCAAGATAGCCAATCCCGCCGAAATCACAACGCCCGTCGCACGCGCCAAGGCGATTTTCGCCGAAGTTGTGGCAGCGTTGCCCTCTTGCACGAAGCGCAGGGAGGTGTCGTCGTTGCCCTTGTTCCACAGCCCATGGAATTCCGAGGCCAGTTCGTAAAGGAAAAACGCAATCCGGTGCGGCTCGTTGCCCTTGGCGGCAATCTCGATCTCGCGCGGCCATTCGGCGATCTGTTGCGCCATGTCGATCTCGGCCGGATGCGACAGCAGGCTCAGATCGGCCCCGGCCAGTGCGGCGTCCGAGACATCGATTCCCGCATCGCGCGCCTTGCGCAGGACCGAGTTGATCCGCGCATTGGCATATTGGACGTAGAAGACCGGGTTGTCCTTGGACTGTTCCAGCACCTTGGCGAAGTCGAAGTCTAAGGCCACGTCGTTCTTGCGCGTCAGCATCATGAAGCGGGTGACATCGGCGCCGGCCTGTTCGACCACGTCGCGCAGGGTGACAAAGGTCCCTGCCCGCTTGGACATCTTGAAGGGCTCGCCGTTCTTGAAAAGCTTGACCAGCTGGATCAGCTTGATGTCGAGCGGCACCTTGCCATTTGACAGGGCCGCCACCGCCGCCTTCATCCGCTTGACATAGCCGCCGTGGTCGGCGCCCAGAATGTCGATCAGCTCGTCGAAGCCGCGCTGCACCTTGTCGAAGTGATAGGCGATATCGGGGGCGAAATAGGTCCAGGAGCCGTCGGATTTCATCACCGGGCGGTCCACGTCATCGCCATGCGCGGTGGAGCGGAACAGGGTCTGGATGCGCGGCTCGTAATCCTCGGGCACCTTGCCTTTCGGCGGCTCCAGCGTGCCTTCGTAGATCAGGCCCTGATCGCGCAGGGTCTGGATCGCGGCCTCGATCTTGCCGGTGCCGTAAAGCGCCTTTTCCGAGGAATAGACATCCATCCGCACGCCAAGCGCCGCGAGATCGTCGCGGATCATCTGCATCATCATCTGGGTGGCAAATTCGCGGATATCGAGCAGCCAGACGGATTCGGGCTGGCCGAGCAGGCTGTCGCCGTATTTGGCCTTCAAGGCCTCGCCCACCGGGATCAGGTAATCGCCGGGGTAAAGACCCTCGCGGATTTCCGGTTCCAGCCCATTGGCCTCGCGGTAGCGTTCAAAGGCAGAGCGGGCCAGCACATCGACCTGCGCGCCGCCGTCGTTGATGTAATATTCGCGCGTCACGGTCCAGCCGGCAAAGGCCAGAAGGTTCGACAGGGCATCGCCCACCACGGCGCCACGGACATGGCCCACATGCATCGGCCCGGTCGGGTTGGCCGAGACGAATTCGACATTGACCTTGCGGCCCTTGCCCGCCGACGAACGACCGAAGTCCTTGCCATCGGTCAGCGCGGCCCGGATCACCCCCTGCCAGACCAGGTTGGACAGGCGCAGGTTCAGGAAGCCCGGCCCCGCCACCTCCGCCGCCGAGATGCGCGGGTCCTGCCCCAGACGCGCGGCCAAAGCCTCGGCAATCGCGCGCGGCGACTGGCCCGCAGGCTTGGCCAGCACCATCGCGGCATTGGTCGCCATATCGCCATGCGCCGGATCGCGCGGCGGCTCCACGGCGACATTGGCAAGGTCGAGCCCCTGCGGCAGGGCGCCTTCGGCGGCCATGGCGGTCAGTTCAGCCACGACAAGGGCGCGGATATCGGCAAAGAGGTTCATCTGATCAAATCCTGTCTCATCGCCTTGCGGGATGCCAGAGAGGATCGCTCAGGTCAAGGACACCCAGGGGGCCAGCCGCCGCAAGCTGGGCGCCGCCCCCCTGTTTTTATGCGCTTTCCGGGCAGGCGGGCCGGTGCCTCAGGGTTTCGGCGGGGTCTTCTGGCGGATGTAATAGGCTTCGCGCGAGCCGAAGAACATGGTCAGCACCGCGCCGAGCAGCCACCAGAGCGGTTCGGGCATCGCGTTCAGGGCCTGCATCTGCGCCTCGAACCAGGCGGGATTGATGCCCGCCACCACGAAGACCACCAGCGTGCCAAGTGCCAGCAAGGGGCGCGGCAGGCGGTTCAGCGCATCGATCAGGTGGTCGTAGCCGGCCTTGCCGGTCTTGGTCTGCATCTGCACGGGCGGCATCGGCCCTGCCGCGCCGGCGGTCAGCGCCTCGGCAGCCGCTTCGACTTCATTGGTGATCCTGGTCATGTCCATGTTCTTTATCCTTGCGGTGGGAGGGTCATTTGGCCCAGGCGGCGACGCGCGCCTGATGCTGCGCCTCGCTCAGGCGGAGGGCGGGAGAGAGGAAGCTTTCGGCCCGCGTGATCCAGCCGCCCTTGCCGCCATCCTTGCGGCAGGCATATTTGCGGCTGGCCGGGCGGGCATCGGCGAGGCCGTAGTAAAAGTCGCGCCGCGCGATGCTGTAGCGGTCGATGAGCGCCTGCGCGCCCTTGGCGGCCTCGGCCTTGGCGGCGGAGAGGGTGGCAGGCCCGATCACGCCGTCATCGCGCAGAGGATGGCCGCAGGCCTTGAGCACGCGCTGCAGCAGCTTGACCGCCATGGCGCCCGCATTGACATACATGTCGAAGACCACCGGTTGCAGCGCCTCGGGCAGGCGCGACAGGCCGGGACGGTCGAAATACTGGCTGAGGAAGATCTCCACCGCGTCCGCGCGGGTCAGTTCGCGGACATCGGCGACATCGACGCGGCCATCATGGGTCAGGTCGCGGCCAAGCGCGCGCAGCGTGCCGATGGTGACGCCGTGGTTCGTGGCGCCCCCCGGATCGGCAGGGTCGTTGACGAAACCGCCCTCGCGGGCGACGATTTCCAAGGCGATCTGGTGAACATCCGGCATGAGCGGCCCCCATTGGTGACCGGGCCAGACTCCGCCTCAGCGGTTAATTTCGCTTAACCACAGCGCGCGCCCTCAGTTGGTGGGCTTCTCCGGCATCGTGATATCGACGCCCTGCGCCTTCATGATGTCGACGACTTCCTTGGGGTTATACTTCTCGTCATGCTTGGCCAGGATATCCGAGGCGACGAAGGTCCCCCCCTCCATCTTGCCGGTGCCGACCATGCCCGCCCCTTCGGCGAACAGGTCGGGCGGCACGCCCTTGAATACCACCGGGGTCGTGGCCTTGGTATCGGTCACCTCGAAATGCAGGGCGCCGTCGGTGCCGTGGCTCAGCGAGCCTTCGACCACCATGCCGCCCAGCTTGAAGACCTCGTCCGCCCCCGGCGGCTTGGCGGCGATCTGGCTGGGCGAGCGGTAGTAGTTGATCCCGTCCTTCATCGCATAGCCGATGAGGGCCGTGGACAGGGCCAACGCCACGAAGGCCACCAGAATGATCTGGATGCGCCGCTTCTTCTTCAGCCCCTTGAGCCCGGCCATCGCAACCTCGCCCCTTCAGATCACGGGAAGATCGGGGCCAGCATCAGCCCCATGGTTTCCGGCAGGCCCAGCATCAGGTTGGCGTTCTGCAAGGCCTGACCCGAGGACCCCTTGTTGAGGTTGTCCAGGACCGCCACCACCACGGCACGCCCCGGCATCCGGTCGCCGATCACGCCGACATGGCAGAAGTTCGACCCGGCAATGTCGCGGGTCGAGGGCAGCTGGCCGAAAGGCAGCACCCGCAGGAAGGGCTCCGCCGCGTAAGCCGCGCGCAGGGTTTCATGGACCACGGCGGGGTCGCCCTTGACATAGACGGTGGCGAGGATGCCCCGGTTCATCGGCAGAAGATGCGGGGTGAACTGGACCATGACCGGACGGCCGGCGATCTTGGAAAACTCCTGGTCGAACTCGCCCAGGTGCCGGTGCTTGCCGCCGGCGGAATAGGTATGGGTGCCGCCCGACAGTTCGGCATGCAGCAGGTTCTCCTTGGCCGAGCGCCCTGCCCCGGAGACCCCGGCCTTGAGGTCGATCACGATCTGGTCAAGGTCGATCACCCCGGCGGCGATCAAAGGCCGCAGCGCGAACTGGCCGGTGGCCGCATTGCAGCCGGTACCGGCGACGAGCCGCGCCTTGGCGATCTCGTCGCGGTAGAACTCGGTCAGGCCATAGACCGCCTCGGCCTGCAATTCGGGGTGGACATGCGGCGCGCCGTACCATTTCTCATAGGCCGCCGCATCGCGCAGGCGGAAGCCCGCCGAGAGGTCGACGATCTTGAGGGAGCGCGGCAGCTTGTCGATCACCTCCTGGCTGGTGCCATGCGGCAGGGCGCAGAAGCAGAGGTCGATCTTGGAAAAGTCGATCTCCTCGATCTTGGTCAGCTTGGGCAGGTCCAGGTGGCGCAGGAAGGGGAAGACCTCGGCCATCTCCATCCCGGCCTTGCGGTCGGCGGCCAGGGCTGCGACCTCCATCTGCGGATGGGTCGCGATCAGGCGGACAAGCTCCGCCCCCGTGTAGCCCGAGGCACCAAGAATAGCGATCTGATAGGTCATGGCATGAGATTCCGCTGGAGGTTCGGCCCTCTATCTGGCGTCTCGGCCCGGGGATGCAAGTGAAATCATGCCGCAGGCCGCGCCAAGCGCGCAAGCCCGCCCCCGCAGGGCCGAAATCCGCAAGGCAAGGGGTGGCCACAGCGGCCGGAGGCCGGATTGAAAGGTGGATTTCCGCCTGTCGGCCGAGGCTAATGAAGGAAGCAGAAGGAAAACAGACTGCGGCGGATTGACCGCAGAACATGCTTGGCTTAACTCACCCTGCATTGGAACAACTAAATTTCCCGTGATGCGCTTGCCCTTTTATCCTGTTGCGCTAGGCTTAAGGCGTCTTTGGGTGAGGCGCAGTGTTGAAGACAGTCATATCCGAATCTCCAGAGGAACTGCTTTATCGAGGCCCGCATGAAGATACTTGCTGTTGACGACGACTATTTCATCCGGGAACTGCTGCCCTTGATTCTGACCAAGGCCGGTTATCCGGATGTATTCACGGCAGCCTCCGGCGCGGAGGCTCTGGAAATGCTGGGCCAAAGCGATCGCAGCTTTGATTGCCTGCTTCTGGACATCAACATGCCCGGCATGGACGGGATCGAGCTTTGCGGCCATATCCGCCGCCTGGCCGCCTACCGGACCACGCCGATCATCATGCTGACCGCGATGACCGAGAAGAAATACATCGAGGACGCCTTCAAGGCCGGTGCGACCGATTACCTGACCAAGCCCTTCGAAGTGGCCGAGGTCGGGGCGCGTCTGCGGGTGATCGAGGCGCTGGTTCTCGCCCGCAAGAGCGGGTTTGCCGGTCTCGAGGTTGGCCCGGCCGAGGATGCCAATGCCGTGCGGCATGGCTTCACCCTGGCCGAGGATATCAAGATCACCGCCGGGGCGGATTGCGTCGATTACGGCGCGCTGCGCAACTACCTGCTGCAGCTGTCGCGCTCGGGTCTGGACAGCGTGCAGGTCATGGCGGTGAAGGTCGACCAGATCGCGGCACTTTATGACACGACGACCACCAAGGAATATGTCGACATGCTGGGCGAGGTGGCGGAATCGGTGAACCGGGCGCTGGCCAAGCATGGCTGCATCCTGGCCTATGCCGGCAACGGCGCCTTCGTCGTCGTCTCGAGCAAGGCCACGCTGGAGGCTTCGACCGGGCTGGAGGCCGAGGTGCAGGGCCTTCTGGACGACAAGGACCTGGAATTCGAGAATGGCCGCCCGATGGACATCACCATCTCGATCGGCAATCCGATCCGGCCAAGCGCCAATCCCGGCCAGCGCGCCCGCAAGGCCTGCGAAAGGGCGATCGAACGCGCCGAAACCCGGCTGCGCAACAAGGTCAACCGCCGCCGGCCGCCGAATATCCACATGATGCGCTGACCTGTTGCGGGACGGCCGGGGCTGCGACCGTGGGGCCGCAGCCGCCGGTCACACGGCCTTGGGGTCGGTCTTCGGGATGGTGAACCAGAAGGTGGTGACGCCCGGCGCCTCGCTTTCAAAGCCGATCTTGCCGCCGGTCTGTTCGACGATCTGCTTGGTGATGCTCAACCCCAGCCCGGTACCGCCATGCGTCCGGGTCGAGGAGAGGTCGGCCTGCGAGAAGGGCTCGAAGATCTGGGCGCGGAAGGCCTCGGGGACGCCGCGGCCCTCGTTGCGCACCGAGATGCGCAGCACATCGCCCAGATCCTCGCCGATGATCTGCACCAGGGTGCCGCGATCGGCGAATTTCGCCGCATTGGACAGAAGGTTCGCCATCACCTGCCCCAGCCGCTGCGCATCGACGAAGCCCTGGATCGGCTGCCCGGGATAGAGGATCTCCATCCGCACCTCGTATTTGTCGGCGAAGGCGAGGCTGGCCATCACCGCCTCCTCGATCAGCGGCATTATATTCTGGCGCGTCAGGGCAAAGCGAACCTGCTTTGACGAAAAGCGTTCGAAATCAAGGATGTCATTGACCAGCGTCAACAGGCGGTTGCCGTTCTGCTGAGCGATGTAAAGCAGGCGCTGCGCCGGGTCGGACAGGGCCTCGGTGTCCATCGAGGTCAGCAGCGACAGCGCCCCCAGTACGCTGGTCAGGGGCGTGCGCAGCTCGTGGCTGACGGTGGCGACGAATTCGCTCTTGATCTCGTTCAGGCGGCGCTGTTCGGTCGCATCGACGATCTGGGCGATGAACTGCTCGGGCCGACCCTCGGCATCACGCACCAAGGCCACGCTGAGGTTGCCCCAGACGATCGCGCCATTGGACCGCAGGAAGCGCTTTTCCATCTGGTAGGACGAGACCTTGCCCTCGACCAGCTGGCGCAAGAGGTTGATGTCATCGGCCAGATCGTCGGGATGGGTCAGGGTCTGCAGATCGGTCTTCAGCATCTCCTCCGGGGTGAAGCCCAGAAGATCGCAGAGCGCCGAGTTCACCCGCAGGAAGGCGCCGTCCAGCCCGACGATGGCCTTGCCGATCGTGGCGCTTTCAAAGGCCGAGCGGAACTGTTCGACGCTGCGCAGCAGGGCCTGTTCGGTCAGCTTCTGTTCGGTGATGTCGATCATGGCGCCGCTGATCCTGGTGGGCACCCCCGCCGCATCGCGGTGGGCCACCGAGATATCGGTCTTGATCCATTGCCAATGCGACCCGTCGCGCCGCAGCAGCCGGTATTCGCAGCCCGCCCGGTCGGCCAGGCCTTCCTGGCACAGCCGCACCGGCTCCAGTGCTATGGCAAGGTCGTCGGGATGAACGCGCGAGCGCCATTCGACCTGCACGTCGATCGTGTCCTGCGGTGTCAGCTCCAGAAGCTCGCGCCACATGTCCGAGACGATCACCTCATCCGACGAAGGGCGGTATTCGAAGACGCCGATCCGCGCCCCGCGCAGCGCGTTCTTCGAGATCGACAATTCCTGTTCCAGCTGCAGGACCAGCGCGCGTTCGGTGGCCTCGTTGCGCAGGATCAGCGTGTGGCAGGTCTGGCCCGCCGGGTCCTGCCAGGCCGTCACCTCCAGCTGAAGCTCAAGCCCGTTGCCCGCCCCATCCCGCGCCCTGACCCCATGCAGCCGCGCCTGCCCCGCCGGCAGATCGTCATCCCGGCCCAGATCGGCCAGCGCGCTGAAACACAGGATCTCCTCGACATGCCGCCCCTGCAGCCCGGGCGGCGGATGGCCCAGCAGCTGATCGGCCATCTGGCTGGAAAACAGGATCTTTCCCGCAGAATCCAAGATGATCACAGCGACTCCAGAATTTCTGAATGCCTCCACCAGAAGAAGGTCGTTCATCGTGTCGCGGCCTCCGGGAACAGGGCCGCCGGGGTCTGAGGATGGACCGGGCCAGACGATCCGGAAAAGGCGCGCGGGCAAGCCAATTTCGGGCGCATCACACCCCCGACTGGCGGGTGTCGCCGTCAAATTCATTGGCACACACAAGAAAAACCATCGCATCCAGTCCAGTCTCACCGACCAAAGGCCGGAAATGCCACATTTAAAACATAAGAACTAAATACACAAACAAGGGTCTAAGCGACTGTTCAGAAAGCCTTCCATGTTCCGTAAGCTTCCCACCTCCGCCGTCGTGCACAGCAACCCTCGGGAAAGCTGGCCAAATTCAGTCGTGACAAGGGCGCGCGTCCGGGCAAATACGGAGGGTCTGAAATGCTGCTTCTGATACTCATCGGTTGCGCGGGAGGATTGGTCGCCTCGGCGGCTGCGCTCTTGGCCGGGGCCTCGTATGAGGTCGTCATTCTGACGTTCTGCCTGGCATTTCTGGCAAGTATGCTCGCGGTGTCGTCAGCACGTCGAGCTTTGGCAGAAATGCAGGCGTCCCGCAACCCGGTTCGCAATTTGATCAAGCCGATTGGCAACTTACCCCCGGAATTGCCCGCAGAATTGCCGGCGCAGGCCCCCTCTGGCGCGGAAGTCGGCGACACGCTTAATCCCGATCCGGCCAGTGGCCAAAAACCCTCCGGGACGCGCAAATCGCTGGTTCCGGCGATGCGGATTCTGGCGGTGGACGACGACCCTTTCATCCGCGAACTGGTGCCGATGATCTCGGCCGAGGCGGGTTTTCGCCGGGTCACCACGGCGGCTTCGGGCTGGGATGCGCTGACCCTGCTCGGCACCGGGGAAAAGCTTTTCGACTGCCTTCTTCTCGACATCGACATGCCCGGCATGGACGGAATCGAGCTTTGCCGCCGCCTGCGCGACATGCCGCCCTACCGCGATGTGCCGGTCATCATGCTGACTGCGATGCGCGACATGCGGCACATGGACAGCGCTTTTCGCGCCGGGGCCACCGATTACACGACCAAACCCTTCGATGTCATCGAATTTGGCGCGCGGCTGCATCTGGCGCAGGACCGCATCGAAGCCCAGGCCGAACTTGGCCCCGAGGATGAAACCGGTCCGGGCGGCGCGGGTCGCCAGCGCTCGCTGGAATTGCAGATCGTCGGCACGCCCAGCCTGATCGAACAGCGCGCCCTGGCCAATTACCTTGGCCAGCTGAACCGCACCGAGATCGGCAATATCGTCGTCATGGCGGTGCAGCTGGACCAGGTCGACATGATCGGTCCCGGCGTCTCCACCCGGTCGCGGATCGTGGCGCTGCGCGATGTGGCCACCGCGATCTGCGCGGTGATCGGCCTGGAGAATTGCCAGATCGCCTATGGCGGCCACGGGATCTTCCTGCTTGCCGTGCAGACCCGCGCAATTGCCGACCGCGACATCGAGGCCGAAATCAACCAGAAGCTGGCGCAAGGCCAGAGCAACATGCCCGAGACCCATCAGCCCCTGACCATTTCGGCCGGCGAGCCGGTGCAGCCCAATGGCAAAAAGGTGCAGCGAGCGGAAATGGCATTCAAACGCGCCGTGCTGGCGGTCAATCGCCGCAAGCTCTTTGACCGCAGCGAGTTGAACTCGCTCGACGTCGGCAAATAACCCCGCGCGGGCGCGCCGCGATCAAATCCGCGCCCCGGTTAAAATACAGATGAGCAATTGGCGCCCGGTCAAGACCTTGTCCGGGATTACCTTTTATTAATCATAATTCGGCCCCAAAGTGCGGCCATCCTGTGGCAGACGGGAACGACTCCCCACCCATTCAACGCCCGGAAGAGCTGATACCGACGACGACAGGGCAGCGATTTCACCATCGCCGGCATTCAGCGGATCGAGAAGAGCATGAAGATACTGGCCGTAGACGACGACGAGATGATCCTGGAAATCCTCAAGATTGCGCTGGGGCAATCGGGGTTTCACGACGTCGAGACTGCGACCTCGGCCCGGATGGCCATGGCCAAGGTAGAGGCCGCGGTCCAGCCCTATGATTGCCTGATGCTGGATATCCAGATGCCTGAGATCGACGGCATCACCTTCTGCACCTGGCTCAAGCGCAAGCGCGGCTATGGGGCGACGCCGGTCATCATGGTCACCGCCATGTCGGACCGCGCCTTCATCCAGCGCGCCTTTGCCGCCGGGGCGACCGATTATGTCACCAAACCCTTCGACGCGCTGGAACTGGGCACCCGTGTCGCCATGGCGCAGCGCCTGGTCGAGGAAGGCTCGCGGACCCGCGAAAAGGCGATGGAAGTCAGGCTCTTGCGCGACGAGATGGAGCGTGAGGCCCGTGTGACCTTTGGCGAGCCCGTCACGGTGGCCGATGTGCCGGGGGTGATCGGTCTGGTCAATCTCGAGAATTATCTTTTGCAGATGTCGCGCGGCGATCTGGGCACGACGACGCTTCTGGGCGTCAAGGTGCGCGGGCTGTCGGACTATCACCGCGAGCTTTCGGCGACCGATTACCACTTCCTGCTGGCCGACGTCGCAGAGGCCCTGTCGCAGGCCCTGCGCGGGCGCGATTTCTTCGTGGCCTATGCCGGCAGCGGCACCTTCGCCGTCGTCGCCCATGGCACCGGCCCTGGCGAGATCGACGAGCTGGAGATTGCCGCAGAGGACGCCTTGCAGCGCCTGGCGGCCACCGAAGGCTTCGACGTGGAGACCGAGCTCAGCTTTGAATGCGGCGCGCCCGTCCGCGTCGGGATGTTGCGCAGCGGGGCCGCGGCGGTGCAGCTTCTGTACATGACGATGGCGCAGCTGGATCAGGACATCGCGGCCCGCCATGACCCCCGCCCCGATCGCCCCGAGCCGCAAGTGACCGGCCTCGCCGGTTTGCTGCAGAAACTCTGGGTCTGAACCACGCCCCTGAAGGACCGGCAGCCGGAAAGGTCCCGGCCGCCCTCGCCCCGCCTCAGCCCGCCAGATCGGGAGAGACGCGGGCCTGATGCCATTTGTTCCAGATCGCCAGGATCTGGGCCGCCAGTTGCATCGGGTCGAAGGGCTTGACGATCACCTCCAGCGCGCCGGCATCCATGAACTTGCGCACATCCGAGGCCTGCGCCTTGGCGGTCATGAAAATCGCCGGGGTCTGGGCAAATTCCGGCATCTGGCGCAGGGCGCTCAGGGTTTCCTCGCCGTTCATGCCGGGCATCATCACGTCGAGCAGGAACAGGTCCGGTTGCGCCGCCACGACCCCCTCCAGCGCGTCACGTCCGGATGCGAATTGCACCACCTGCAGCCCACCGACCATTTCCAGCGCGATCAGCGCAATCTCGCGGATATCCGGATCGTCTTCGACATGCACTATACGGGGCAGCTTGGGCATCGTTTTTCCTTGGGAGTCCGGGCAATTCTTGCCAGAGTTGTGTTTTGAATAACCACTTCACCAAATACGCGAAGATGGATCAAGACAAACCTTGCCCTTCGTCCCTGTCAGGCCACCGCACGCATGTTTCCGGCTTTTGGCAGGTCGATGATGAAGGTCGTTCCGGCACCCATCTCACTCGTGAAGGTAATCTTTCCCTCATGCTTGTCCATGATGGATTTCGCAATGCTCAATCCCAATCCCGTGCCCCCCCGGCGCGCATCGACCTGGGTATGGGCCTGGACAAAGCGGGTGAAGAGCGTGCCCTGCGCTTCGGGCGGGATGCCGTCGCCGCGGTCGGTCACGGTCAGGCGGGCGCCCTCGGCAGTCTCCTCCACCCCCAGATCCACCGCCTGCCCCTGGGGCGAGAATTTCACCGCGTTGGACAGAAGATTGGTCAGGACCTGCATCATGCCATCGCGGCTGACCTTGGCATAGACCGGGCCGCTGGCGCCGACCCGGCGCAGGCTGACGCCGTATTCATGGCCATAGCCCGCATTGGCCGCCACCGCCTCATCGGCAAAGGCCACGAGGTCGATGGTCTCGAAGGTGAAATCCATCATGTTGGCGTCGAGCTTTTCCAGATCCAAGAGATCGTTGATCAGCCGGACCAGCCGATCGACATTGCTCAGCGCGACCTGGATCAGCCGGGCCGATCTTTCGGGAATGGCCCCGAGCGCGCCCGAGGAAATCAGGTTCAGCGAGCCCTTGATCGAAGTCAGGGGCGAGCGCAGCTCGTGGCTGACGGTCGAGACGAACTCCTTCTTGTCGCGCTCGGCCTTCTTGCGTTCTGAAATGTCGCGCACCATGGCCACGAAGCGCGGCACGCCCTCGATGCTGTGGTCAAGCTGGACGCTGACCTCGATCGGGCCGGTGCTGATCATATCCTCGTAAAGGACCGAGTCGATCTCGCCCGACAGAAGGTCCGAGGCGCGGTCGCGGAACATCGACACGTCGAAGCGGCTGCCGATATCGGCGAGGCCCCTGCCGTCCATCTCCTGCGCGGTCCAGCCCATCGCGGCCAGCGACCGCTTGTTGAGGTAGATCAGCTCCAGCGTGTCGGTGGTCAGGACATAGACCTCGTCCTGCAAGAGGTCGATCATCGCGCGGTTCTGCATATCCGCCTGCGAAAGCCGGGATTCGCGGATGTCGGTGCGCAGCCAGATCGCCCGGGCCAGTTTGCCCGAAGGGTCCATCAAGGGCACGATGGTGGCCTTGGTCCAGAGCGTGCTGCCATCCTTGCAGCGCAGCCGGGTTTCGTCGGCCCACATCTGCCCGGTCTGCACCTTGGACCAGAGCGCGCCGAAAGAGCCGACCTTGTCGTCCAGAAGCACCTCGTTGAAGGCGCGCCCGATCAACTCGTCGCCCAGATAACCGGTCGCCCGGGCCAGCGTGCCGTTGACATAGCTGATGACGCCGTCGCCATCCACGATGCTGACCATGGCATGCGCCTCCATCGCGCCACGGTAAAGCTCCAGCTCCTCGTCCTTGAGCCGCAACTTCTCGTTCCGGCGCTGCAACGCGCGGAACATGACAAAGATCACCAACAAAAGCACAACGACGACTGCGAGCAGAAAGGCCCGGTCGCCGATTCCCTTGGTGACGGTGCTAAGCTGAGCGATTAAAGATGCTCTGGCGTCCGCCATTCCGATACCCTTTACCCCATTTGCGCCAAACGAAACGGCGATGTTACTTGTACAAAACCAGACCGCTGTAGCGTCGGGCACGAGACCTATGAGCCGCGAGTATCCGCAAGACTGTGACCTTTTTGAGTTAACTTCCAGATAACTGGCCTGAGGCCATGCCATATTTTTTAACGCCGCGCGGGGGGAAATTTCGGCACCCGCGCCCCCCTTTCAAACCTCTTGAGTCAAGGTCCGAAAGCTGGGGCAAAATCCCCTCGTCAGACCTCGGCGGGGGCCGCGCGGGCGGCGCCGGGGGCTGTGTCGCGGTGCTTTGTGGTCTTGATCAGCGTCAGGCTGCGCGTGGCGACATCCTCCAGATGGATGCGCGATTTGATCAGCGTCATTTCGACCTCGGCCGCATGGGCGTGATGTTCGAACCCGGTCAGGGCGATCACCGGAACGCCGGGCTGGCGCAGGCGAATCTCTGCCAGAAGCTCTGCCCCGCTCAGATCGCCCATCTCCCAGTCGAGGATGACGAGGTCGAAGGCGGCGCTTTTCAGGATCGCATAAGCAGCCATCTCGTCATAGGCGTTGACGATCTCGGCCTTGCCGCGGAAGGCGGCGGCGAGGACGGCGGCAAAGTCCTTGTCCTCTTCGATATGCAGGATGCGCGGCACCGCGGCGACCGGGGGGGCGGGTACGGGGGCCTGCGTCGCTTCCTCTGGCGGGGTGTGGACGCCGGTGGCGGTCATCACGGTCACCCAGAAGGTGGTGGCCACCCCGGGTTCGGAGACGAAGCCGATCTCGCCATCCATCTGTTCGATCGTCTTCTTGGCGATGTGCAGGCCCAGCCCCGTCCCCTCGCTTTGCCGGTTGGACGAGCCGTCGACCTGCGAGAAGGCCTTGAAGATCCGGTCGTGGAACTCGGCCGGGATGCCGCGGCCATTGTCGGTGACCGAGACCTTGGCATGGGTGCCCTGGGATTCGACCGTGACCGTCACCACCCCGCCGCGCGGCGAGAACTTGGCCGCGTTCGACAGAAGGTTGGTCATGATCTGCTGGAAGCGATTCTCCTCGATCATCACGGTCAGGCCGGGCGCCGTGGTGTCGGTCTCGTAGGTCACGTTGAAGCGCGAGGCGAAGGGCTGGTTCACCTGGATCGCCCGCAGCACCTGCACCGACAGATCCGCCGCCGCAAGCAGGGGCTTCGGCGGCCCCGCCTCCAGCTTTTCAAGGTCGAGGATGTCATTGACCAGCAGGATCAGCCGGTCGCAGTTCTTCTGGGCGATCGACAGCATCCGCTTGGCCGCCTCGGGCAGGCCCTCCGACATCGCGTTGAGCAGAAGCGAGACCGAACCGTTGATCGAGGTCAGCGGCGTGCGCAATTCGTGGCTGACGGTGGAGACGAACTGCGTCTTCAGCTCTTCGACCTGGCGCTGGTCGGTCACGTCGGTTTGCAGGCCAATCAGCCGCCAGGCGCGGCCATCGGCGTCGCGGTCCTCGCCCACGGCATCCGAACGCATCCAGCGCCAGCTGCCATCCTGCATCCGCACCCGGTATTCGGTGACCGAGCGCAGGACCTTGCCCTCGATGCAGGCGGCATCGGCGGCATTGACCTTGGGCAGATCGTCGGGGTGGATGCGCTTCAGCCAGCTTTGCTGGCTGTCGACCTCTTCATCGTCGCGGTAGCCCAGAAGGTCGCGCCAGGTGCGCGAGACGATGGACTTGCCGGTGCGCAGGTCGATGTCGAAGACGCCGATCTTGGCGCCGGTCAGGGCGAGGTCAAGCCGGTGCTGGGTGGAGCGCAGCTGATCCTGGATCCGGCGCTGTTCGGTGATGTTGCGCATGACGGCGGTATAACGCCACTCGCCCGCGCCGGTGACCCAGGGAATGATCTGCACATCCAGCGTGATCGCCTGACCGAAGGCCGAGGTGGTGCGCAGGACGCCGCGATAGCTTGGATGGTCGGCATTTTCGGGGGGCCGGTCGAAGTAGCTGTCGAGCTGGCCATCGACCAGCATCGAGAAGGGCATCCCGATCAGGTGGCTGCGCTCGCGCCCCAGAACCCGCAGCAGGGCATCGTTGACGCGCAGGACATTGCCCTGGCCATCCAGCAAGGCGATCTTGGCCACCGCGGATTCGATGATCGAGCGGTTCTCCTCGACCTGGGCCGCCAGTTCGCCGGTGCGCAGGGCCACGATGTCGCGGATCAGATCCTCGCGCCGGGTCAGGTTCAAAAGGAAGATCCCGAAGAGGAAGGAGAAGAGCAGCCCGACCACCAGGATCGCCAGGGCCTGCACATTGGACAGGCGCGCCTCGAAAGCCGTGCTGCTTTGCCATTCGAAGGTCCAGGTCTGCCCGAAGATCGTCATCCGGTCGACGATGCGAAAGCGCGGAATGCGCGAGACGCCGGAGACATCAACATCCGAGTACAAAAGCTTGTCGTGGTCGATGGTCTCGCCGCTGTAGATCGACACGGTCAGGTCATTGGTCTGGCTGCGCGTCAGGTCGGTCAACATCTTGGTGGCCAGAGCCGGGGCATAGACCCAGCCCTCGAAGGCCGCGCGGCGCGCCTCCACCGTCAGGGGCACGGCGGGCGTGTTGTAGACCGGCGCAAACAGCAGGAAGCCGATCCGGTGCAACTCCTCCGGCCGCATCAGAAGCGGCTTGCTGATCGTCACCTTGCCGGTATCGCGCGCCATCATCGCCGCCTCGGCGCGGCTTTCTTCAAAGCCCACGTTCAGCCCGATGACCGAATTGCTCAGCGCGGCCGGGGCGAAATGCTTGACGAGAAGCATCGGCGCGGTGCTGACCTCGGGCTTGATGGTCAGGTCGGTCACGCCGTTGTCCTTGGCCTCTTGCCGGAAGGCATCCAGATCCTTGGGATCGACCTCTTCGATGAAACCCATCCCGCTCAACCCCTTGAGGTTCTGCTCGAGATTCAGCGTGCTGGTATAGCGGATCCAGTCGGCCTGGGAGACATTGTCCGAGCTGCGGTAAAAGCCGGCGCCGCCCTCGAGCCCCAGGTCATAGGCATCGAAGCGGTGCTGCAGCGCGCGGGCGTTGTCTTCGACGAGGGTGTGGAACTGCACCGCATCCGACCGGTCGCCCATGCGTGAGATCGCGTACCAGGACAGGAAGGTCACCGCGACCGAGCAGCCGATGTAAAGCACGGCCGAGGGGCTGAACCGCGGCAAGGCAATGTCGCGCCAGTAGACGGCCGGCGTCTTGTTCCATGGCCCCAGAACCGCCATCGGCAGGGTCAGCGCCACGCCGATCAGATCGCCGACCCACCAGATCAGCCAGTTGTGGACGAGGTTGGCCGAACCCGCCGGATGCGCGATGACGAAGATCGCCATGCCGACGGTGGGGACATACAGGCAGCTCACCGGCAGGATCACCCCGCCGATCAGCGCAAGCTGGCGCAACCCGGTCAGGCGAAGGGGAAAGCCGCAGATCTGGCGGATGATCCCGGCGGTCGCCACGCATTGCGCGGTGGTGGCCAGCACCAGAAGCAGGCTCTGGACCATGGCCGGGCCGGGCGCGATGGTCTGCAGGCCCAGCATCGCCACGAGGATGCGGCTGGCCACCGCGCCAAGGAAGATCCCCGGCCAAAGCCTGCGGCCAAAGAACACCAGCGCCGCCAGCCCGAACCCGGTGCCGCGCAGGATCAGGACATCCTGCCCCCCGGCCGGCACAAGGTAGAGCCCGGTCAGGCTCAGCACCATGAAGGCCGCGGCAAGAATGAGGATATGAACCAACTTCACGGGCGCGGAGGGGCCGTGCTCGAGGTCGGTTTCCTGTTCAGTGGCCATTTCGTCGCATTACCCCGTAGCCGTGGGCGAAGGCTATACAGGTTGGAACAGATCAACAACAGTCCAGTCAGGTCCGGGGGCCGATTTCTCGGGCAAAATCCGGGGCCATCTGCCTGATTTCATGGTGGTTTGAGCCAATGCACCGGGCGGCCCGCCCCACTCTACCTTACGCTGTATCACCGCTCTACCCTGAGGCGCATACCGCCCCCGGCTGCCGCCTTTCGACCTGCCCCTGCCCCCTGCCCCTGCCCCTGACCCGCGCCCCTGCCTAAGCGCCCAGAAGCAGCGTCATTTCCCCCATCATCACGTCGATCGCGGTCAGAAGCTCGGCATTGGGCCAGGCCCTGTCGCCACCATTCGACCGGGCGAGGATCGCAAGCTCGACCGCCTGGGACAGCGCGCCCAGATCGGCAAAGCCCAGGGTCGCGGCCAGCCCCACCATCCGATGCGCGCCAAAGCGGATCTCGTCCAGCAGCGGGCCGGGGTCCTTGACCGCATCCAGCTCGTCACGGATGACCTCGAACCGCGTCAGGCGCTCCGCCATCGCCGCCAGAAAGCGCGGACGGAGCTCTTCGATCTTTTGTGCGATGGCGTCCAAAATGGGGTTTCAGGCTCCGTCTGGGGGGTCAGAAGACCCGGCTATAGGGTTTCAGCACGAGGGGGGCCGACAGATCAGGCTCGGCGGCGGTGGTCGCGGGCCGGCCGGCATTCCAGACGATATCCTCGATGGCGCGGCGCAGCAGGGCCACGGCGACCCGGCCGGTCTTCATGATGCCGACCGGACGCGCCGGCCCGACCACGGTGCGCACCGACAGGGGATGGCCGTGGTCATCGGTCAGATCCAGCTTCTCGATCATCATGTTGATCTTGTATTCCACCGCCTCGATCTCGTCGGCGGCGATGGCGCCCACCACCCCGGCAAAGATCCCGTTGCCGGCATAGGACAGCACGCAATCATAGCTTTTCAGCGAGCGGACCGCGCAGGCGGCCACATCCGACAGGATGTCGCGGAAGGCGGTGCTGGAACATTGCGAGTAAAGGTCGCCCACGTCGACGATCCGCAGGGCAAGCACGCTGGTGCCATGGAAGGCGCCGCGGGTCAGCTGCAGCAGGTAATTCTCCAGCGCGCTGTATTCGATCAGCCCGGCCACATCCTTCAGCGCACCGGGTTCGGCCAGGGCCACATGGCCAAGCGCCTCGGCATGGGCCTGGATCGAGGAGGAGGGCTGCACGACCTCGGGGGCGGCCCTTTCGCTTTGCAGCTGGTGTTCAGCGAGGCGCAGGCGGGTGGTCAGATCGACGGCATCGAAGGGCTTTGTGACGTAATCCGAAGCGCCGGCAAGAAAGGCGCGGTCGATGAAGGGCTTGTCCGACAGCGCCGTGGTCATCAGGACCGGCGTCGTGCGGTGGCGGGGCGAGCGGCGGATCCAGCGGCACAGCTCGATCCCGTCGACCTCGGGCATCGAGATGTCGAGCAGGAAGCACTGATAGGGCACCGTCGCCGAAGCGATCATTTCGGCGGCCTCGGCGGCGCTGTTGGCCGTGGACAGGTTGGTATAGCCATGCAGCCGCAGAACCTCGGCCAGAAGCTCGAGGGTAAGGGCGTCATCGTCGACCGCGAGTATCTTCATTTCGTTCTTGCCCCGATACAGACTGTATTTCCGCGGCCCGGCCCGCCCGTGGACCAAAGACTCACTTAACAGCTCATTAACTCTCCAATTATTTGTTTCTAAGTGCGGCGAATATATGGCGATTTCAGGTTGTTTGCGGTGCAGCATCGAAAGGCGGCCAAGAGGGGCGGACGCGCAACCGCCGGGCGGCGCGGGCCGCGGGGAAGCCGCTTTGAACCATGGCCTTCGAGCGGGTGCTAAGCCTGCGGAATCGGGCCAGAACCGGGCGCGACCGGGCACAATCTTGGGTGGACTGGGCTAGGTCCAGACCTGCCGATGCCGCGCTGCCCCCTGCCCTGACATGAAGCAGATCAGGGGCCTGCGCAGGCCGGTCCGCGCCTTGTTTCGGTCATCTTTGCCAAGGGGAAAAATGGTGGGTGGTGACGGTCTCGAACCGCCGACATTCTCGGTGTAAGCGAGACGCTCTACCAACTGAGCTAACCACCCGGTCGCGGTCGTTTAGCCGAGGCTTTTGCTGGATGCAAGCCGGGGGTTCACGCCAATCTGCGCGGTCACGGCGCACAGCCCTCCGCCCCCCTGCCGGAGGGGCGGAGGGGGCAAGGGTCAGCCCGCCTCCATCACCGCGATCACGTCGCCAGCGCGGACCGGGCGGCCCGGCTGGGCGCGGCATTCGCGCAGGGTGCCGCTGGCCGGGGCGGGCACGGTGATTTCCATCTTCATCGATTCGATGATGGCGATGGTCTGACCCGCGGTGACCGCCTCGCCGGGAGAGACGATGAATTTCCACAGGTTGCCGGGGATCGGGCTTTCGACCCCGGTCAGCCCGGCAGGCACCGCCTCCGCCGCGGCAGGCGGGCCGTCGTCCACCACGAAACGGTCGAGCCCCGCCGCCTTCCAGCGCGCGCGCTCGGCCTCGAAAGCGGTCTGCTGGGTGGTCTTGAAGGCGGCGATACTGGCCGCTTCCTCGGCAAAGCGGCGCTTGTGGTCGGCCCAGCGAAAGGAGGTCTCCTCGATCTGCACCGGATAGCCGCCATGCGGAAAGGCGGCGCGGGCCTCGGTCAGTTCTTCGGCGCTGACCGGGAAGAAGCGGATCTGGTCGAAGAAGTTCAAAAGCCAGGGCTGGCTGTGGAAGGCCTCGGTCCGCCGCCAGGCGTTCCACATCTGGATGGTGCGGCCCACCAGCTGATAGCCGCCCGGCCCCTCCATCCCGTAGATGCACATATAGGCGCCGCCGATGCCCACCGCGTTTTCCGGCGTCCAGGTCCGGGCCGGGTTGTACTTGGTGGTGACCAGCCGATGCCTTGGATCGACCGGCGTCGCCACCGGCGCGCCAAGGTAGACATCGCCGAGGCCGAGGACGAGATAGCTCGCATCATGCACGATCTTCTTCACCGCAGCTTCGTCGTCCAAGCCGTTGATGCGCCGGATGAACTCGATATTGTCCGGGCACCAGGGCGCGTCCGCCCGCACAAGATCCTGATACTTGGTCGCAGCCAGCGCCGCCTGCGGGTCGTTCCACGACAGGGGCAGATGCACGATGCGCGAGGGCACGGTGACCGCCTCGGCCGGGGGCAATTGCGCCTCGATCTCGGCCAGCGCGGCAAGGAGGGTGCTGCGTTTGGTCCGCGTGCTGTCGTAGTGGATCTGGAGCGAGCGGATGCCCGGCGTCACGTCGATCAGCGGCAGGCCCGCGTCCTTTACCGCCTGCATCAGAAGATGCACCCGCAGGCGCAATTCGATGTCCAACGTCATCGCGCCATATTCGACCAGCAGGTTGTCATCCCCTTGGCGGCGGTAGACCACCGGCACCTCGCCCTCCGCCTGCCCGAGGATCGGCGAGCCGGCGCCATGGACCGCAGGCCCCGCCACCGGGTCGTCGTTCAGCACCGGGCGAAAGCGGATGCGGTCGCCGGGGCGGAACTGGCCCATCTTCCAGCGGTCCCCGGCCGCGATCACCGCGGGGCAGACAAAGCCGCCAAGGCTCGGGCCATCCGGGCCAAGGATGATCGGCATGTCGCCGGTGAAGTCGATGGCGCCGATCGCATAAGCATTGTCGTGAAGGTTCGAAGGGTGCAGCCCCGCCTCGCCCCCATCGGGACGCGCCCATTTCGGCACGGGGCCGACAAGGCGCACCCCGGTGCGGTCCGAGTTGAAGTGCACCTCGTAAGGTGTTGAAAACAGGGCCTCGATATCGCCGTCCTGAAAGAAATCCGGCGCGCCATGCGGGCCGTAAAGGACGGCAACCTCCCAGTCCTGCGTCAGGTCGGCAGGCGCCACCACCTCCGGCGCGGCACATTCCGCCCCCGCCAGATGCAGCATGTCGCCGGTCTTCAGGACCCCGGTCGCATGGCCGCCGAACTGCCCCAGCGCAAAGCAGGCGCGCGAGCCCAGAACCTCGGGCGCGGCAAATCCCCCCGCCACGGCGAGATAGGCCCGCTGGCCAGAACCCTCGATCGCGCCGATCGCCAGCACGCCCCCGGCAGGCACCTCGACCACCGGCCCCGCCACGCGCTGCCCGTCCAGCACCAGCCTCATCTGCGCCCCGGCCAGCGCCACCTTGGTCGCCGCCAGAAAACGCAAGGTCGGCCCGGTCATCGTCAGCTCCAAAGCCGCGGTGTCGGGCGGATTGCCCAGCCTCCGGTTCGCCGCCCGGAAGCTTTGCGCATCCATCGGGCCGGAGGGCGGCACGCCGACATGCCAGAGGCCAAGCCGCCCCGGCAGTTCCTGCAAGCTCGACTGCGCACCGGGGGCGATCACCTCCACCCCCTCGGGCCGGTAGGCAAAGCTGCGCAGGGCGGTGGTGGCAACAAGGCCCGAGGCCATGAGGTCCGACCCGGCAATCGCGCGCAGATAGGAGAGGTTGGTTTCGATCCCCGCGACCGAGGTCTCTGCCAGCGCCTGTTGCAGGGCGGCAATCGCGGCGGGCCGGTCCGCGGCATGGACGATGATCTTGGCCAGCATCGGGTCATAGAAGGGCGTCACCTCGGCCCCGGTCTCGATCCAGCCATCGACGCGGGCGCTTGCGGGAAAGCGCACCTCGGTCAGACGGCCGGCGGAGGGGCGGAAATCGGCATGCGGCATTTCGGCGTAAAGCCGGGCCTCGATGGCGGCCCCTTGCGGTTGCGGCAGCACCGCGGGGATCGCGGCTTCGCCCGCCGCCTGACGGATCATCCATTCGACAAGGTCGATGCCGAAGACCGCTTCCGTCACCGGATGTTCGACCTGAAGCCGGGTGTTGACCTCCAGAAAGTAGAATTCCTCGCGCTTGGGGTCATAGATGAACTCCACTGTCCCGGCGGAGGCATAGTTGACCGAGGCGCAAAGGTCGGTCGCCGCCTTGTGCAGCCGGGCGCGGACGGCATCGGAGAGGCCGGGCGCCGGGGTTTCCTCGATGACCTTCTGGTTGCGGCGCTGCAGCGAGCAGTCGCGCTCGCCCAGGGCGACCACCCTGCCCTTGCCATCGCCGAAGACCTGCACCTCGACATGGCGGGCGTCCGAGACGAAGCGTTCCAGAAACACCCGCGCATCGCCGAAACTGGCGGAAGCGGTGCGCTGGACGCTGGCGAAGGCCGCGCGCAAGGCGGCCTCGTCGGCGCAAAGCTGCATCCCGATCCCGCCGCCGCCCGCCGTGCTTTTCAGCATGACCGGGTAGCCGACAGTCTCCGCCTGCGTTGCAGCCGCCTCGATATCGGCCAGAAGCCCGGTGCCCGGCAGCAGGGGGACGCCCGCCGCCAGTGCCAGATCGCGGGCCGTGTGCTTCATGCCGAAGGCGCGCAGATGGTCGGGGTCAGGGCCGATGAAGGTGATCCCCTCCGCCGCCAGCCTTTCGGCGAAGCCGATGTTTTCCGACAGAAACCCATAGCCCGGATGCACCGCCTGCGCGCCCGAGGCCTTGCAGGCCGCCACCACGGCATCGACATCGAGATAGCTTTGCGTCGCCGGCGCCGGGCCGAGACGGAAAGCCTCATCCGCCAGCCTCACGGCAGGGGAAAAGCGGTCGGCGTCGGAATAGACCGCGACCGAGGCGATCCCCATGCGGCGGAGTGTGCGGATCACGCGCACCGCGATTTCGCCGCGGTTCGCCACAAGAACTTTGCTGAACATGGCGCTTAATCCCGGATGATGACGCGGATCGGCGTCGGGTCGAAGCCGTTGCAGGGGTTGTTGATCTGCGGGCAATTCGAGATGACGCAAAGCACATCCATCTCGGCCACCAGCTCCACATGATCGCCGGGGGCGGAGATGCCATCGTCGATCGTCATCGACCCGTTCGGGCTGATCGGCACGTTCATGAAGAAGTTGATGTTGGGCACGATGTCGCGCTTGGACATGCCATGCTTCGACAGTTCGATGATGAAATTCTCACGGCAGGCATGAAGATAGCGGGTGTCATGGCCAAAGCGCACCGTGTTGCTTTCACAGGAACAGCAGCCCGCCGAGGTGTCGTGCCGGCCGGAGGTATCGGCGGTCACTGTCAGCATCACCCGCCCTTCCGAGGACATGACCTTCGACCCCTTGCCGATATAGGCCGAGCCCTGGGCGCGCAGGGTCTCCTGGCTGGAATAGCGCTCGCCGAAGTCATGGGCGGCGTAGAAGATCGTGTCGATGGCCTGCTGGCCATAGCTGTCCTCAATGCGGATCGTCTGGCCCTTTCTGACCAGACCGGACCAGGGCTTTTCGGCGGGGATATCAAAGGTTTGCATGGGATTGTTCATCTGGAACCTCAAACGCGGGCGTTGTTTTCAAAGCCGCGGATGGCTTCGGCGGTGGCGGTGCGGCAGAGGTCGTCTGCGGGCACTGGGCGGGCGGCGAGCCGGGTCAGGGTGACCGGGGCCGCCTCCTGCACGGGGTCAAGCGGATGCGGGCAGTTGGACAGGGCCAGAAGCACGTCCATCTCGGCCCGCAGGTCCACCCAATCGCCGGGCTGCAACATCGCACCCCGCCATTCGAAAGCGCCCGTGGCATCGACCCGGACCGGGGCGAAGAGGTTGAAGAGCGCAGGCAGATCGCGCCGGTCAAGGCCCAGCTTGCCCGCCGCCAGCACCATGTTCTCCCGCGTGTTGCGCCCCGTGGTCGTGGCGGGCGAGGAGCCGCCGGTCAGCGCATCATGGGCGCCGGAGCTGTCCTCGGTGATCGACAGCAAAACGCGACCCATGTCGGAGAAGATCACCCTGCCCTTGGAAAGCTCGGTCGTCCATTGCACCTTGACCGTGTCGGGCAGGTTCATCCGCTCGGACGTATCCCTTGCCGACCAGACGGCGAGTGAGACGGTCGAGGCGCGATGCCCGGTGACGAGGCGCAAGACCTCGCCCGCCTTCAGCGCAAGGGTGGTGTACCAGAAGCCCGGCACGACCTCGGTTGCGAGGACGCCGTCACCTTCGGGTGCGGGGCGCGGGCTTGGTTCCGGCAGGGCCTTGGGGGAAAACTCAAGGCCAAGCCGTTGATGTTCCTCATATCTCTTGCGGTCGGCTGCGATCTGGTCAGCGGTTCTGTGGAGATGCATTCTGGATCCTCAACTCTGCGGGGCCGTCCCGGCGAGGGCCATTTCAAAGGTCGGGTCGTCCCGACGGGCCGTTTGATCTTCGTCGTATGGGGTCTTGGTTCCGGCCACGCGCGGCGGCCAGATCGTGATGTCCTTGGCGATGCTGGCGCCATAGCGCAGCTTCTCCTCCGGCCGGTTGCGGGCGCGTTCCAGCGCCACGACGCGGGTGCCAAGGGTGAAAGCCTCGCGCAGGTCATGGGTGACCATGACCACGGTCATCGGCACCTCGTTCCAGAGGCGTTTCATCAGGAGGTGGATCTCGGCCCGGATGCCGGGGTCGAGCGCGCCGAAGGGTTCATCGAGCAGAAGAACCCGCGGCTTCATCATCAGGGCCTGGGCCAGCGCCAGCCTTTGCTGCATCCCGCCCGACAGTTGCGAGGGGTATTTGCCCTCAGACCCTGCAAGGCCGACCTCGGCGATCATCTGGCGCGCCGCGTCCTGCAGGCGCCGCCGGCTCGCGCCAAAGGCCCGCCCGGCAAGGCGGGAGCCCTGCAGCTCCGGCCCCAGCATCACATTGCCCAGCACGGTCAGATGCGGGAAGACCGAGTAGCGCTGATAGACCACGCCGCGATCCGGCCCCGGCTCGGACGGCAGGGGCTGGCCGTCCAGAAGGATGCGGCCGCGGGTCGGCACCTCCTGCCCCAGCAGCATCCGCAGAAGCGTGGTCTTGCCGCAGCCCGAAGGCCCGACCAGCGCCACGAAAGAGCGGGCGGCAATCTCCAGCGAGATATTCTCCAGCACGATCTGGTCGCCGTATTCCTTCCAGACCTTCTCGATCGACAGGGCTGTCATGGACCGCCCTCCAGATCCGACCAGGGAAAGACCTTGCGGCGCAAAGCGTTCAGGCCAAGGTCGGCCAGCGCCGACAAAAGGGTGATCCAGGCGACATAGGGGAAGATCACATCCATCGCGAGGTAGCGGCGGACGAGGAAGATCCGGAAGCCGAGGCCGGAATCGGCCGAAATCGCCTCGGCCGCGATCAGGAACAGGAAGGCGGGCCCCAGTTGCAGGCGCAGGCTGGTGATCAGCCGCGGCAGGGCCTGCGGCAGGACCACGCGCAGCGCCACCAGCCAGGTTCCGGCCGAAAGGGTCTGCGCCTTGACGATCTGCTCCCTCGGCAGGGCCTGCACATGGGCGGCCAGATCGCGGATCATGATGGGTGCCACGCCGATCACGATGAGGGCGATCTTGGCCGTCTCGCCCAGACCCAGAAGGATGAAGAGGACGGGCAGCAGCGCCAGCGGCGGCACCATCGACACGAAGCCGACGAAGGGGGCCGCCAGCGCCCGCAGCATCGACAGCATGCCAATCGCGATCCCCGCCAGAAGCGCCACCAGGGTGGAGATCCCGAGGCCCCAGCCAAGCCGGCTGAGGCTGGCCAGCGTATCGGCCCAGAGGAGGTAATCCCCCGTCCTTTTGTCCGGCGTGAAGGCCATGGTGTTGATCGTATTGGCCATCGTCGCAAGGCTGGGCAACAGCTTGTCGCCGGGGTTCTCCGACAGGCGCAGCGCCGATCCCGCAAGATAGGCGAGGATCAGAAGCCCGAAGGGCGCCAGCCGGATCAGGGCCGCCGTCCCCGGGGCAAGCTGTTGATTGATCAGCCGCATCTGGCGCCCTTACAACCCGCCGCCCGCGGCCAGCTTCATGTAGGTGTCGCCAAAGCGCAGCTTCACATTCGCCTTGTCGCCCAGGATGCTGCCATCGGGCAGTTCGATCCCCACCGCATCGGCCGAGGTCGCCCCGGTGCCCAGAAGCCCCTTCTCGAACAGGAAGCCGCGCACGCGGTCCATCGTCTTGCCGAGGTCGGGCGAGTCCGTGAAGGCCACAGCCTCCTCCGCCTTGGCGAAAAGCTTGGTCGCGGCCATCTGATCCTCGAACCCGGCCTGATCGGTGCCCGAAGCCTTGCCCATCGCGGCCCGCGCGGCGGCGCCCTCGGGCGTGTCGGCGGTCATCAGGGCGGTGGTCTCGTACCAGATCCCGGCGAGCGCCTTGCCGAAATCGGGGTTGTCCTTCAGCGTGTCGGTGTTGGCGACCATGAGGTCGATGATCTCTCCCGGGATCTGGGCGCTGTCGAAGACCTTGGTGGCATCGGGCAGCTTGGCAATTTCCGACACCATCGGGTTCCAGGTCACCATCGCCTGCACATCCGCCGTCTGGAAGGCGCCGACCATGTCCGGGTCGGCGGTGTTGACCACGGTCACGTCCTTTTCGGACATGCCCACCGTCTCCAGCGCGCGGGCGAGGAGGTAGTCCGAGACCGAGAATTGCACGAGGTTGACCGGGCGGCCCTTGATATCCTCAAGCTTGCCCGGGCCTTTCAGGAAGACCGCGTCATTGCCGGCCGAAAAGTCGCCGACGATGACAGCGGTGGTATCCACCCCGCCCGCCGCCGGGATCGACAGCCCGTCCATATTGGTCAGCGTCACCGCGTCAAAGGCGCCGGCGGTGTACTGGTTCATCGATTCCACATAATCGTTGAACTGGGTGACCTCGATCTTCAGCCCGTATTTGTCGGCCCATTTCTTGACGATCCCGGTGTCGGAGGCATAGCCCCAGGGCATCCAGCCGACATAGATCGACCAGGCCACCTTGAAATCGGTCTTCTTCTCGGCCCAGGCGGGAGGCGTCAGGGCAAGCGCGCCAAGGACGGCGAGGCTGGTCAGTGCGGCTCTGCGAGTGGTCTTCATCATGTCCCTTCCTGTTGTCAAAAAGGGATCTGACACACGACTTCGCGGCCAATCCCTTGGCTTCACGAGGTCTCCCGGGCTTTTCTCCCGCCGTGCATCTGCCGGATCTGTCTCTCCCGGCAGCTGCGGCTCTCGGACCAGACGCATCGAAGATGCCGGAACCCTAGCCGCTATACTCATCTTCAGCCTAACGGGGGGCGGAAGCGGGCTCCAAGCGGCACGGGTGTCGCTTGCGGCGCGTTGCGCCGATGCTCAAGACTGCGGCAGATTTTTGCGGCGATGCTGCGCTTTTGCGCGGCCCAAGCCCCGGCGCGGCGCAAAGTGCCTGCCGAATCAGCGGCTGCTACTTGCAGCCTTCCTGTGCCCAGGCCTTGAGCGACAACTTGAACGCCCCGCCCAGCGGGTGCTGGTCGAGCTTTGCCGAGGGCGCGGCTTCCTTGACATAGAACTTGGCCTGATCGCAGAGCGCGGGCTTGGTCCATTTGTGGCAGGTCGTGCAGGCCTGGCCGGCCCAGGCCTCTTTCGGCAGGCCCTCGATCGGCGCGAAAAGCGGTTGCGAGCCGATCAGATCCTCGATCGACTTGCCCTTGATCGCGTCATCGCCCAGCTTCAGGGGGCCGGCGAAGGTGATGGCCTCGGCGGCGATGGCCGCGGCCATGTCGGCGGGCACCTCGCCCGGGGCCGAGGCCGGCGGCACCGCGGTGGCGGTGATCGGCTTGTCCAGAGCGTTCAGTTCGGCCTGCACCGCCTCGGCAAAGCCCGACTTCGGGTATTGCGCCAGGAAACCTGCGAAGGCCTCGCGCGTCGCCTGTTTCTGCACCGCCTCGAAAGCTGCCACCTCGGCCGGGTCGGCCCCGGCGGCGGGGCTGCCGGTGACCGGGGCGGGCGTGGGCTTGCCCTGGCCGGTGACCTCGGCCTGCATCACATCGGCCAGAAGGGCGCGGGCCTCTTTCTCATGCGCCGATTTCGGATAGGCGCGCAGGAAGAGCATGATCTGCACCGGGTCGCGCGACTGGCTGACATTGGCCCAGAGCGCCGCCTCGTCGCCCGAGGTGGCATCGGCGGTAAAGACGAAATCCCCGGTCAGGCTGGACGTGTCCCAGGGCGTCTGCTTGCCCTCGGTCTTGGCCAGGACCTCGACCCGCACATCCTTGAAGGCCTGTTCGATGGCGAGGCCCGGCGTGGTGATCTTTGCCGCCAGCGCCTTGGTGAAGGGGCTGTTGCCATCGGCCCCGTCCAGGGCCACGTTCCCCGGCGCGGTGGCATAGGCCAGGAAGGTCCCGGTCGGCGCCGACATCTCGGCCAGGCCATTGTCGGTCAGATCGCGGACCTGCGCGAAGGGGTTGTTGCGGCAGGCGTCGAGGATGACGATATTGGTGCGGTTATGGGCCGAGAACATCTGCCGCAGCACGGCCTGCGCATCCAGCGCCACCAGCGACAGATCGGCGGCATTGGTCAGCTGGGCATCGACCGGCACGAGGTAGTTCTGGCCAAAGCTCTGCACCCCATGCCCGGCATAGTAGAAGAGCCCGGTCGCATCCGCCCCGGCCTGGCGCAGGGCCTTGCCGAATTCGGTCACCGCGGCCCCCATCGCGGCCATGTCGCCATCGGTGATCAGGGTCACGCTGAACCCGGCCTTCTTCAGGGCCTCGGCCATCAGTTCGGCATCATGCGGCGGGTTGGGCAGGGCATTGACGGATTTGTAACCGCCATTGCCGATCACCAGGGCGATGCGCGGTTCGGCCAGGGCGAAAGTGGCGCAACTGGCCCAAATCAGGGCAACCCAAAGCCAAAGACGCACCACACCCATCCTCCTGCATGCTCTGGGGCGACCCTTACCCATTCCGCCCGGCCTGACAATGGCCGCCATGTGTTCTCCTTGTGGCTGTTCTCTGCATCTCCCCCCCTAAACTGCAAGCCCCGCACCGATCACAATCGCCTGACACTGTTGCTTTCTTCGGCAAAGACAGCGCATATTCGGCCAGACCCGGCCGCCGGCCCCTTGCTTTGGCCCAGCGTCCGGCCTGCGGATTTGCCCGCCTGATGGAGTGTTCCTGATGCTGATGCTTCTGCGACGTCTTGGCTCTGCGACGGGTGCGCTGATCGCCCTTCTGCTGATCGCCCTCGCCGCCCCTGCCAGCGCGCAGGACGCCGCCTTTGCCAAGGGCTGGGTGCTGGAGCCGGAAGGCTCGGTCCTCGGCTTCCTTTCGGTCAAGAACGAGGTCAAGGCCGAGATGAACAGCATCGCGACCTTCACCGGCACGATCTCCGAGACCGGCGATGCCGAGGTGCACGTGGCGCTCGATTCCATCGACACCCATATCGACCTGCGCAATGTGCGGATGCGGTTCCTGTTCTTCGAGACCTTCAAATTCCCCGAGGCCGTGGTGACCGCCCATATCGACCCGGCCGCGCTGGCCGATCTGGCGACCAAGCGGCGGATCATCATCAACCTGCCCTTCACCCTGACGCTGCATGGCGTGACGCAGGCGATGACGGCGGATGTCATCGTCACGCTGATGTCGGATGACGCGGTTTCGGTGGCGAGCGTCGGGGCCATCCCGATCAACGCGGCCGATTTCAACATGCTGGACAATGTGGCCAAGCTCAATGACGCGGCCAAGGTCAAGGTGGTGCCGGTCGGTTCCGTCTCGTTCAACTGGGTCTTCCTGCGCAAGGGCACCTCCGGCGCGGCCTCGGCACCGGTGGCGCCGGTGGTGGGCGCCGTCACGGCGAAGGAGACGCAGGGCGATTTCGACCCCGCCATGTGCAAGGACCGCTTCGACACGCTCAGCCATGCCGGCAACATCACCTTCAGCTCGGCCTCGGCCCGTCTGGATGTGGCGGATTCCGCCGTGCTGGATACGCTGCTGGACGTGGTGCAACGCTGCCCCGCGCTGAAGATCGAGATCGGCGGTCATACCGATGACGTCGGCCCCGATGACGCGAACCTGAGCCTGTCCGAGCGCCGCGCCGCCGCGGTCCTCGCCTATCTGACCGGCAAGGGCGTCGCCGCCGAAAGGCTCCAGGCCAAGGGCTATGGCGAGACCATGCCCCTTGTCGCCAATGACAGCGCCGAGAACCGCAGCCGCAACCGCCGGATCGAATTCAAGGTCATCGAATAGGCGGAGCGGCCGCGGCACCGGATGATGAACCGTTTTGGACTTTGAGGATGTGATGTTGCGGAACGCCTTTCTTGCCCCCTTTGCCCTGCTGATCCTGCTTCTGGCGCCCCTGCCCGCCATGGCGGAAAAGGTGGCGCTGGTCATCGGCATGGGGGCTTACGAACATGTCATCCAGCTGAAGAACACGATCAACGATGCGCGCAACGTGGGCGCCGCGCTCGAAAAGGTCGGCTTCAAGGTCACCTATGCGATCGACGCGACGCAGAACGAATTGCTCGACACGATGCAGACCTTTTCCTTCGAGGCCGAGACCGCCGATATCGCCCTGATCTACTATGCCGGCCACGGGGTCGAGGCGAGCGGCGAGAACTACCTGATCCCGGTCGATGCCAATGTGAAATCGAACAAGGATGTGCAGCGGGTCGGCGTGTCCTTGGCGCAGATGCTCAAGGTGGTGGAATCGGCGCGCAAGATGCGGGTGGTGATCCTCGACGCCTGCCGCAACAATCCCTTCGGCGACCTGATCGACACCACGGCCAAGCCCGACCCGGCCAAGGCGGGCAGCGACGACAGCCGCTCGGCCGGGGTGGCGGGGCTGGCGCCGGTCAACCCCGATCTCGGCACTCTCGTGGCCTTTGCCGCCAAGGAGGGCCAGGTGGCGCTGGACGGCGCCGGCGCCGACAGCCCCTATGCCACGGCGCTGATGCAGCATCTGGGCCAGCCCGACCTCGAAATCTCGCTGATGTTCCGCAAGGTCCGCGATGACGTGCTGAAAGAGACCCAGAACCTGCAGGAGCCCTATACCTATGGCTCGCTCTCCGGCACGCCCTTCTATCTGGCCGGGGCCAGCGATGGCGCCACCGATGTGGCCGAGGTGGCCGATACCAAGGTCGCCTGGTCCGAAGCCTATAGCCGACCCGATCAGGAAGAACAGCTGCGCGCTTTGGCCGATCACGGCGATACCCGCTCGATGATGGGTCTGGCCTATATTCGGCAGAACCCGCAGGACAAGCGCTTCAACCCCAAGGAGGCCGCCGATTACTTCGCCCGCGCCGCCGCCGCCGGGGCGCCGGATGCGCAATATGAACTGGCCAAGCTTTACGAACAAGGGCTGGGCGTGCCGCCCGACCCGGCCAAGGCGCTGGCGCTCTACCAGCAATCGGCGGCGCAGGGCTTTGCCGATGCGATCAACGACCTGGGCTTTCTCTACTTCCAGGGCGGGCTGGGCCTCGCCCCCGACCAGGCCAAGGGCGTCGAGCTCTTCGGCCAGGCCGCCGACCTGCGCCATCCCGAGGCCATGTTCAACTATGCCGGGATGATCGACGAGGGTCTGGTCCCGGGCAAGACCCCGCAGGATGCCGCCAAGTACCTCTACCAGGCGCTGCGCTCGGGCAATGGCCAGGTGCTCAACCAGTTGACGACCAACGCCAATTCCTTCAAGCCCAAGACCCTGACCGCCCTGCAGAAGATCCTGAAGGAGCATCAGTTCTTCACCGGCAAGACCGATGGCAAGTTCGGCGCAGGCTCGATCGCGGCGGTCCGGGTCGCCTATGGTCTGAAGGGCTGAACTCCGGGCCCGGCCTCGCGTGAAATCCATCCGTTCCGCGTGATTAACGGTTGAAATCAAGGGCCGGGACCCGCAAGACTGCAGGCAGGCGGTCCCGCATCAGCCGCAGCATTCAGACCGGAAGCACGCCATGCAAAACCCGATACGGACCCTTCTGGCCGCCTGTTTCGCGGCAGCCCTCGGCCTTGCCGCCGCAAGCACGATGGCCCAGACCAGCGACACGACCGCGCCCGCTGCGACCGCACCTGCCACGACCGCCCCCGCCACCGCCGCCCCCTCTGCCGACACGAGTGCCGCCCCCGACAATGGCATCGTGGCAGCCGCGACCGAGGCGGTGACCAGCCATACCGTGGTGCAGGTCGGCGGCTATGTGATGCGGCTCTCCAATGTCTCGCCGCAGAACGGGTCCTTCGATGTCGACATGTGGCTGTGGTTCCGCTGGAAAGGCGCCGATGTGCGCCCCGACCAGACCTTCGAATTCGTGAATGGCGTAATCTCCAGCCGGTCAGACGCGCAAGTGGAGGTGGACGAGGGCATGAACTATGCCACCGTCCGGGTGCAGGCGACTATGTTCCACGATTTCGACGTGCGCCGCTTCCCGCTCGACAACCATGTGATCACGCTGGAACTGGAAGACGCCGAGCTGAACAATGCCCAGCTGACCTATACGCCCGACACCGGCACTGCACTTGACCCGGCGGTCAAGGTCTCGGGCTGGAAAGTGGCGCTGCAGCCGACGACGGTGGAGACCCATGTCTACGACACCGACTACGGCCTGCGCAGCGCGGGCGCCAATGCCAGCGACTATTCGCGCCTGACCTTCGCGGTCTCGCTCGACCGGACGAGCTATGGGCCGCTCTTCAAAAGCTTCTGGATCTCGGCGCTGGCGGTGCTTCTGGGGCTGCTCGCCTTCCTGATCAAGGCCGACGACCTCGATGCGCGCTTCGGCATGGGGGTCGGCTCGATCTTCGCAGCCTCGGCCAATGCTTTCGTCATCACCGGAGAGCTGCCGCCGACCACCGCCGTGACGCTGGCCGAACAGATCAACCTGATCGCGGTGGGGATCATCTTCGTGTCGGTCTTCGTCTCGATCTGGTCGCTGCGCCTGCGCTATCAGGACCGCGAGGAGGACAGCCTGCGCCTCGACAAGACCGCCATGTGGACGCTGGGCGCGATCTATATCCTGCTGAACGTGCTGGCGCTGACCTTCGACTTCTCGGGCGGAAATGGCTGAAATGCTGATCGGAATTGACTGGGGCGGCACCAAGATCGAAGGCGTCGCGATGGAGAAGGACGGGCGCGAGCTTCTGCGCCTGCGGCAGGACACGCCGCGCCACGATTACCACGGCTGCATCGCCGCGGTGAAAGGCATGATCGACCGGCTTGAGGCCGAAACCGGCCAGACCGGCTCGATCGGCATCGGCATCCCCGGCTCGCTGGAGCCGGTGAGCCGCCTGGGCAAGGGCGCCTCCTCGACCTGGCTGCTGGGCCAGCCGGTGGAGGCCGACCTGCAAGCCGCGATCCGCCGCCCGATCCGGGTGGAAAACGACGCCGACTGCCTCGCCGCCTCCGAGGCGACCGATGGCGCGGGGGCCGGCTATAACGTGGTCTTCGCGGTGATCCTCGGGTCAGGCGCAGGCGCGGGCATTGCCGTCGGCGGCCGCGCCCATCACGGGCCGAACAATTCGGGGGGCGAATGGGGCCACAACCCCCTGCCCTTCCCCGACATCACCGAAATCCCCGGCCCGGTCTGCTATTGCGGCCGGCATGGCTGCATGGAGACCTGGGTCTCCGGCCGCGCCTTCGAGGCACAATTCGCGGCCCATACCGGGCAAAGCCTGAAGGCGCGCGAGATCATCGACCTCAAGCGCAAGGGCGACCGCCTGGCCGGGATGCTGTGGGAGCGGTATATCAACCGCGTCGCGCGCGGCCTTGCGACGGTGGTCAACAGCCTTGACCCCGACGTCTTCGTGATGGGCGGCGGCATGTCCAATGTCGACGAGCTTTACGAGGACCTGCCGCGCGAACTGGCCAAACGCACCTTCTCGACCGTGTTTCACACCCCGATCCTGCGCAACATTCACGGCGACGCCTCGGGGGTGCGCGGCGCCGCCTGGTTATGGAAAGACTGATGGACCTGCAACCGCGTTACGACTTCTGCCTGACCCTGATCCGCGATGCCGGGGCTCTGGCGCATGGCTATTTCCAGAACATTTCCGCCCTGACGATCAAGTCGAAGGGCTTGCAGGACATGGCCTCGGAAGCCGATGTGAACACCGAGCTTCTGATCAAGCAGCGCATCGCCGAGGCTTTCCCGCAGGATGCTTTCTTTGGCGAGGAAACCGGTGTGACCGCTTTCGCGCCGGGCCAGGGCATCTGGGTGGTGGACCCGATCGACGGGACGCAGCCTTTCGTCTCGGGCATGGGCAACTGGTGCATCTCGATCGCCTTCGTCTGCGAAGGCGCGTTGCAGTTCGGCATGGTCTATGCCCCGGTCCGCGACGAGCTGTTCGCCGGCGGCAAGGGCATCCCCGCCACGCTGAACGGCAAACCGGTGCCGCGCCACCCGGGCAAGAGCCTGCGCGAGGGCATCACCGGCATGGGCTATTCGACCCGGATCAAGGTCGAGGACTTCCTGCGCCCCTTCGAGGCCTTCCTGCGCGAAGGCGGCATGTTCTTCCGCGACGGCTCGGGCGCCCTGAACCTGTCCTATGTCGCGGCGGGGCGGCTTCTGGGCTATTACGAGCCCCATATCAATTCCTGGGACTGCCTCGGCGCCATCGCGGTGATCGAGGCGGCTGGACTGCGGGTGAACGACTTCCTCGCCGATGACGGGCTGACCAAGGGCAACAAGATCATCGCCGGCGTGCCGGAAGTCTATGACGACCTGGTCCGCCTCTCTCAACTCTGACCGCATAGGCCACCCGGTTTCGGCCGCAAGCGCGGCCGCCCCGGGCAGCGGAGGCCGCCGCGATAAATCGCGGCGGCTGGGGCGATCGTCCTGACAGGTTGGGTCTTGAACGCAGAAGGGGGGCTGTCTGCCCCCCTCGCGCTGGCGCGCTCACCCCCCGAGGATATTTGGACCAATGTGAAAGGAGCAAGAGCCGCGCCTTTCCCTTTGCTCTTTGCCCAAATACTCCCGCCGGAGGCTCTTCGCCTGAGCCGGTTGGCCGCAGGCCAGAGGCGAGGATCAGACTGGCGCCGCAGGCGCGCCTTTGACTTCGGTCAGAAGAACGCCTGCAGGCCGGTGATGGCGCGGCCGAGGATCAGGGCATGGACGTCGTGGGTGCCCTCATAGGTGTTCACGGTTTCCAGGTTCACCATGTGCCGCATGATTTGGTAATCTTCCTGGATCCCGTTGCCCCCATGCATGTCGCGCGACAGCCGCGCTGCCTCCAGCGCCTTGCCGCAGTTGTTGCGCTTGATGATCGAGATCATCTCCGGCGCCGCGTTGGCTTCGTCCATCAGCCGCCCGACGCGCAGGCAGGCCTGCAGGCCCAGCGAGATCTCCGTCAGCATGTTAGCGAGTTTCAGCTGGTGCAGCTGGGTCTGCGCCAGAGGCTTGCCGAATTGCCGGCGGTCGAGGCCATATTGCCGGGCCGCTTCCATGCAGAACTCCGCCGCCCCCATCACCCCCCAGGCGATGCCATAGCGCGCCCGGTTCAGGCAGCCGAAGGGGCCTTTCAGGCCCTCGACATAAGGCAGCAGCGCCTCTTCGCCGACCTCGACATTGTCCATCACGATCTCGCCGGTGACCGAAGCCCTGAGGCTCAGCTTGCCGCCGATCTTCGGCGCGCTCAGACCCTTGGTGCCCTTGTCGAGCACAAAGCCGCGTATCTTGCCGCCATGCGCCTCGGACTTGGCCCAGACCACGAAGACATCGGCAAAGGGCGCGTTCGAGATCCACATCTTCGACCCGTTCAGCACATAGCCGCCCGCCGTCTTCTTCGCCACGGTCTTCATCCCCGCCGGGTCCGAGCCCGCATCCGGCTCGGTCAGGCCGAAGCAGCCGATCCATTCGCCCGAGGACAGTTTCGGCAGATACTTCTGGCGCTGCGCCTCGGTGCCATAGGCATAGATCGGGTACATGACCAGCGAGGACTGCACCGACATCATCGAGCGGTAGCCGGAATCCACCCGCTCCACCTCACGCGCGATCAGGCCATAGGCGACGTAAGAGGCGCCGAGGCCGCCGTATTCCTCGGGGATCGTGGCGCCGAGCAGCCCCATCTCTCCCATCTCGCGGAAAATCTCGGGGTCGGCGGATTCCTCGCGGAAGGCGGCAATCACCCGGGGCTGCAGCTTTTCCTGCGCATAGGACCGCGCGGCCTCGGCCAGCATCCGTTCCTCTTCGGTCAGCTGGTCGGCGAGCCGGAAGGGGTCCTGCCAGTCGAAGCGGCCCAGATCCGGGGCATCCTTGGCTTTCAGTTTCGGGCGATCGGTCATCCTGGCCTCCATCATGCCTTCCAGATATCTGGCCTGACATCTGCCACAAAACCCGTCACAATGCCATCGAAACGACCTCACCAATCCATGAGGAAAACTCATATGCTGGCGCGCCGCTACCTGCCCTCGATCCCCTCGCTTCTGGCACTGGAGGCGGTGGAGCGGCTCGGCTCGGCCTCGGCCGCCGCGGCAGAGCTGAACCTGACCCAGGGCGCCATCAGCCGCCAGTTGCAGGCTCTGGAGGGGCAGCTCGGCGTCACCCTGATCCTGCGCGAGAAGCATCGGCTGCGCCTGACCCCGGCGGCGCTGGATTTCGTGGCCGAGGCGCGCCGCGCGCTGCAGCGCCTGTCGCAGGCCTCGTTGGCACTGCGCGCCAATCCGATGGGCGGCTCGCTCAACCTCGCCATCCTGCCCGCCTTCGGGATGCATTGGCTGGCACCAAGGCTGGCCAAATTCGCCACCCTCCACCCCGAGGTCACGGTCAACCTCTCGACCCGCCTCAAACCCTTCGACTTCACCGACAGCGCCTTTGACGCCGCCATCCACTACGGCCGCCAGGACTGGCCCGGCACCGAGGCGCTGAAACTGACCGAGGAGGAGATCCTTGCCGTCGCGAGCCCCGCCACCCCGGCCCTGAACGCGGCGACCGAGGTGCTCTCCCTGCCCCTCCTGCAGCTCGAAAGCCGCCCCGGCGACTGGGGCCGCTGGCTTGCCCATCACGGCCAACCCAACCTGCGCCCGCCCGCCATGCTGTTCGACCAGTTCGCCACCATGCAGCAGGCGGCGATCCACGGCATGGGCGCAGCCCTCCTCCCCCTTTTCCTGATCGAGCGCGACCTGGCCGAGCGCCGCCTGATCCCGCTCTTCGGCCCGCCGATCCGCGCGCTCGGCGCCTACTACCTCGTCTGGCCAAAGGACCGCCCGCCGCGCGCCCCCCTGACCTCGTTCCGCGACTGGCTGAAAAACACGCTCTGACCCCTTTCACACTGGCGCAAATATCCCGGGGGTGAGCGCGGCCACGCGCGAGGGGGCAGCGCCCCCTTGCTTTTGATCAAACGCCGGATCATCGTGCCGCCGAAATCGCGCAGGAGAAAGCCATGAAAATCGGAGATGTGTCGTTCTGGTATGCCGATATCGGCCTTCCCACGACCCGGCGCCCGGCGCTTGCGGGCGACATTTCGGCGGATGTGGCGATCATCGGGGCGGGCTTCACCGGGCTCTGGACCGCCTGGTACCTGATGCAGGCCCAGCCCGGCCTGCGCGTGGCGGTGCTGGAGCGCGAATTTGCCGGCTTTGGCGCCTCGGGGCGCAATGGCGGCTGGTGCATGGGCACGCTGTCCTGGGATCATGAACGCTATGCCAAGACCCATGGCCGCCCCGCCGTGCTGGAGATGGCCCGCCATCTGGAAGGCACCGTCGAAGAGATCATCCGCGTCTGCGCGGATCAGGGCATCGACGCCGATATCCTGCGCACCGATATCCTGATGTTCGCGCAGAACAAGGCGCAACTCTCCCGCCTCAATGCCGAGGTTGCCCATCAGCAGCATTGGGGCCAGGCGCATCGGGTGCGGGCCCTGACGCCGGAACAGGTGGCGCAGCGCATCGCGCTGCCCGGCGCGCTCGGCGGCATGGCGCTTTCGGGCGTGGCGCGGATCCAGCCGGCCAAGCTGGTCCGCGGTCTGGCCGAAGCGGTCGAGCGGGCCGGGGCAACGATCTACGAGGACACCGCCGTCACCTCTTATGACAAGGGCGAGGTCGTCACCTCAAAGGGCCGCGTCAAAGCCCCGATCATCCTGCGCTGCACCGAAGGCTTCACCCCCGGCTTTCCCGGGCATCAGCGCGACTGGATCCCGCTCAACTCCGCCCAGATCGCCACGCCGATCCTTCCGCCCGAGGTCTGGGCCAAGATCGGCTGGGAGAATGGCGAGCTGATCGAGGATGCCGCCAATTCCTACTGCTATTGCCAGCGCACCCGCGAGGGCCGCATCACGGTGGGCGCGCGCGGCGTGCCCTACAAGTTCGGCTCGAAGATGGACAAGAACGGCGAACCCGACGCCGAGACCATCCGCCGCCTGACCGAGACCCTGCACCGCCACTTCCCCGAGGCCGCGCCCTATGGCGTCGAGCACGCCTGGTGCGGCGTCATCGGCGTGCCGCGCGACTGGTGCGCCACGGTGGGGCTGGACCGCGACACCGGCCTTGGCTGGGCGGGGGGCTATGTGGGGGTGGGGGTTTCCACCTCGAACCTTGCCGGGCGCACCCTGGCCGACCTGGCGCTGGGGCGGCAGACCGAGATCACCGCCCTGCCTTGGGTCAACCGCAAGGTCCGCAAATGGGAGCCTGAACCCTTCCGCTGGCTTGGCGTGCATCTGATGTATGCGCTTTTGCGCATCGCCGACACGCGGGAAGACAAGCTGGGCATCGGTCCGTCGAAATTCGCGGCCTTCGGCAACTGGCTGACCGGGCGCCATTAAGGGCGGCTTCAGGGGGCGGTACCGGCCGCCCTGCCCCGCCTCGCCTCAGCTGCCCAGAACCGCCAGCTGCGCATCGGCCGATTTCTGGATATCGGCCAGCGTCAGGCTTTCGATCAGCACGAGGTAGGACCAGAAGACCTCGGCAAAGACCTTGCGGATCCGGCAGGTCTCTTCATCGCTGCAATCCTCGCAGCGCTGATAGGCGCGGCGCGAGAGACAGGGCAAGGGGGCGATCGGCCCGTCGATCATCCGCAACAGCTCCGAGATCGAGACCGCTTCCGGCGCCTTGATCAGCTGATACCCGCCCGAGCGGCCCCGGGTCGAGGCGATGATCCCGGCATTGCGGATTTCCAGCAGGATATGTTCCAGAAAGCGTTTCGGCGCGCCGGAACGCTTGGCGATCTCTTCGATCGTCAGGGCCTCGGGCGCGGGCTTGGCGGCCTCGTCCGACAGGGTCAGAAGCGCCTTGAGCGCGTATTTCATCTTCTGCGTGATCATCGTCCAGACCTAGACGTTAGGCGGCGCAGAATCAACGCGCGGCAGGTCAAAAACGCCAAAGTTTATCGCAGAAAGTCGTTTTGCCCCCGCCCCCGGCGGACCGGTCCGGGGCCCCCGACCGGCGGTCTGGCCCCCGCATTGCGGCGCGGCCAGCCGATCTGCCTTAATCTTGGCGGAATTTTTCCATTTTACGCAAAATCCGCGTCCAACTTCCGCCCCACCCCGCGCTTAGAGACGAGGGAAGTTTATGCGCCATTAGCCTGCGGGCCGAGCGATTTTGGAGAACCACAATGACGAACTACGCAGGGACTTCCGGAAACGACACGCTGACCGGCTCTACCGGAAACGATTCCCTGACTGGCGTCGATGGCAATGACATTCTCTATGGCGCGGCCGGCAACGACTCGCTCTACGGCGGCAACGGCGACGACACGCTTTCGGGCGGCGCGGGCAGCGACCTGATCGACGGCGGCGCGGGGTTCGACTGGCTGGATTACTCGGCCTCCACCGCGGCGGTGACGGTCAGCCTCACCACCGGGCTTGGCACCGGGGGCGATGCGGGCAACGACACGATCACCGTGGGCACGGTCGAGGCGATCATTGGTTCGGGCCTGAACGATTCGCTGACCGGCGACGGCTTTGCCAACTGGCTGAAGGGCGGCGTGGGCAATGACAGCCTTTACGGTGCGGCGGGCGACGACACGCTGACCGGCGGCACCGGCAACGATGTGATCGACGGCGGGGCCGGCAATGACACGGTGGATTATTCCGCCTCGACCGCCGGGGTCAACGTTACGGTCAACGGTTCGACCAACACCGGCGGCGAAGCGGCGGGCGATATCCTGACCACGGTCGAGAACCTGATCGGTTCGGCCTTCGCCGATACGCTGATCGGCGATGCCGGCAACAACGCGCTGTACGGCGGCGCGCTGGCCGATACGCTGAGCGGCGCTGCCGGCAACGACAGCCTTTATGGCGGGACCGAGAACGACACGCTGCAGGGCGGCGCGGGCAATGACCTGCTGGATGGCGGCGCGGGCACCGATACGGCCGATTACACCGCCTCGACGGCGGCGGTCTCGGTCAGCCTTGTCACCGGGCTCGGCTCGGGCGGCGATGCGGGCAACGACACGCTGACCGCGATCGAGAACCTGACCGGCTCGGCCTTCAACGACACGCTGATCGGCGATGGCAATGCCAACGTGATCTCGGGCGCTGCGGGCAATGACAGCATCATCGGCGGCCTCGGGTCCGACACGATCGACGGCGGCACCGGCACCGACACGCTGGACTATTCGGCCTCTTCCGTCGGCGTCAACCTGACGGTCGGCGGCGGGGCCGGCACCGGCGGCGAGGCGGCGGGCGATGTCGTCACCAATATCGAGACGGTGATCGGCACCGGCTTCAACGACACGCTGGGCGGCGATGCGTCGAACAACGCGCTTTATGGCGGGGTCGGCAATGACAGCCTGTCGGGCGCCGCGGGCAACGACAGCCTCTATGGTGGCACCGGCGACGACAGCCTGACCGGCGGCGCGGGCAATGACGTGCTCGACGGCGGGACCGGCAATGACACGGTGGATTATTCCGCCTCGGCCTCGGGCGTCAACGTCACGGTCAACGGCTCTTCCAACACCGGCGGCGATGCGGCGGGCGACACGCTGACCGGGATCGAGAACCTGATCGGTTCGGCCTTCAACGACACGCTGGTCGGCGATGCCGGCAACAACGCCCTTTACGGCGGCGCGCTGAACGACAGCTTGGCGGGCGGCGTCGGGGCCGACACGCTGGATGGCGGCACGGGCACCGACATCGCGGATTATTCGACCTCCTCGGCGGCGGTCAATGTGACGCTCGGCGGCCTTGGCACCGGCGGCGATGCGACGGGCGACGTGCTTTTGAACATCGAGGGCCTGACCGGTTCGGCCTTCAACGACACGCTGACCGGCGACGCCAACAACAACCTGATCTATGGCGGCGCGGGCAATGACGTGGTCAACGGCGGTGCCGGGGCCGACACGATCGACGGCGGCAGCGGGATCGACACGATCGACTATTCGACCTCGTCGGTGGCGATCAGCATCACGGTCGGCTCGGGCTCGGGCACCGGCGGCGATGCGACGGGCGATGTGCTGAGCAACATCGAGGCGGTCACCGGTTCGGCCTATAACGACACGCTGGGCGGCGACAGTTCCGACAACATCCTGACCGGCCTTGCCGGCAATGACTATCTGAGCGGTTCGGGCGGCAACGACAGCCTTTATGGCGGCCTGGGCAATGACACGCTGGTCGGCGGCGCGGGCAATGACAGCCTCGATGGCGGCACCGGCACCGACACGGCGGATTACTCGGCCTCGAGCGCCGCCGTCACCATCAACCTGACCACCGGCACCGCCTCGGGCGGCGATGCGGCCGGCGATACCCTCGTCAGCATCGAGAACATCATCGGCACGACCAATGCCGACAACATCACCGGCAATGCCTCGGACAACATCTTCAGCGCCGGCGCGGGCAACGACAGCCTTTATGGCGGCGACGGCAACGACTATTTCATCGGCGGCACCGGCAATGACGTGATCGCCGGCGGCAACGGGTCGGACACGCTGGATTACAGCGCCTCGACCTCGGCCCTGACCGTCAACCTCGCCACCAGCACCATGTCGGGCGGCAACGAGGGCACCGACAGCTTCAGCGGCATCGAGAATGTCGTCGGCGGGGCCGGCAATGACACGCTGACCGGCGATCTGAACGACAACATCATCCGCGGCGGCGCCGGGGCCGACAGCCTGACCGGCGGCGGCGGCACCGACACGCTGGATTACAGCGGCTCTTCGGCCGGGGTGACGGTGGACCTTTCGGCCGGCACGTCCAGCGGCGGCGATGCCGACGGCGATGTCTATACCGGTTTCGAGAACATCATCGGCTCGGACAACAACGACTCGCTGACCGGCGATGCCAATGCCAACGTGATCGCGGGCGGCTATGGCGATGACATCATCGTCGGTGGCGACGGCGTCGACACCGTATCCTATGCCACCTCGCAGGAGGGCGTCTCGCTCAGCCTCTCGGACGGGTTCGGCGCCTTCGGCCAGGCCGCGGGCGACTATGTCACCGGGGTCGAGAACATCACCGGCTCGGCGATGAATGACACGCTGGGCGGCGACATCAACGACAACATCCTGGACGGCGGCGCGGGCGATGACATCCTGTCGGGCGGCAGCGGCAATGACACGCTGATCGGCGGCACCGGCAATGACACTTTCACCGTGGGCAGCCTCAACGACCATATCGTCGAGAATGTCGGCGAGGGCGTCGACACGGTGCAGACCTCGGTCAGCTGGACGCTGGGGGACAATCTCGAGAATATCCTCCTGCTCGGCGCGGGGGACATCCGCGGCACCGGCAACGCGGCCGACAACCTGATCACCGGCAACTCGGGCTTCGGCGGGATCATCGGCAGCCGCGGCTACAACCTCTTGCAGGGCATGGACGGCAATGACACGCTGATCGGCAACGGCGGCGATGACACGCTGGACGGCGGCACCGGCAACGACTCGATGGTCGGCGGGCTGGACAATGACACCTATGTCGTCGACAGCGCCGGCGATATCGTGGTCGAGACCTCGGGTCAGGGTCTGGACACCGTGATCAGCACGGTGAACTACACGCTCGGCACCTATGTCGAGAACCTGATCCTGTCGGGCAGCGCCAATCTGACCGGCACCGGCACGCTTTACACCAACGTCCTGACCGGCAACGAGGGCAACAACCTGTTGCAGGGCATGGCGGGCAATGACACGCTGAACGGCAACGACGGCAACGACACGCTGGACGGCGGCACCGGCAACGACATCCTGAACGGCGGCTATGGCGACGACCTCTACATCGTCGATTCCACCGGCGACAAGGTGAACGAATATGGCGGCGGCGGCATCGACACGGTGCAGAGCGGCGTGACCACGACGCTGAACCTCTATGTCGAGAACCTGATCCTGACCGGCACCGCCACCAATGGCACCGGTAATGGCGAAGACAACCAGATGACCGGCAACGGCCTGGCCAACAACCTGTCGGGCCTGATCGGCAACGACATGCTCTATGGCGGCGCCGGGGACGACACGCTGAACGGCGGCGTCGGCGATGACATCATGTATGGTGGCACCGGCAACGACACCTTCCTGGTGGAGAATGCCGCCGACCAGGTCTTCGAGGACCCGGGCGCCGGCACCGATGTCGTCAACAGCACGATCAGCTGGACGCTGGGCGACAATTTCGAAAACCTGGTCCTGACCAGCAACTCCAACGTCTCGGGCACCGGCAACACGGTGGCCAATGCGATCACCGGCAACACCGGGGCGAACCTTCTGTCGGGGCTGGACGGCAACGACTCGCTTTACGGCGGGGGCGGCAATGACACGCTGGTGGGCGGCACCGGCGATGACAGCCTGGTCGGCGGCGCGGGCAATGACACCTATATCATCGACAGCCTGAACGACATGATCGTCGAGGCGGCCAATGGTGGGACCGACACGATCATCTCGGACTTCGCCGTCACCCTGGCCGCCAATGTCGAGAACCTGACCTATACCGGGACCGCCGACCTTGCCGCCACCGGCACCGGGGTCGCCAATGTGCTGACCGGCAACAGCGGCAACAACGCGCTGAACGGCAATGCCGGCAACGACTCGCTCTACGGCGGGGCGGGCAATGACACGCTGAACGGCGGCGCCGGCAATGACAGCATGGCGGGCGGCACCGGGGATGACATCTACTACGTCGACTCCGCCACCGACATCATCCTCGAGAACGCCAATTCGGGCACCGACACGGTCTTCGCCTCGATCAGCTATTCGCTGTCGGGCCAGAATGCCAGCATCGAGAACCTGACCCTCCTGGGCGGGGCCGCCAATGCGACCGGCGAAGGCGGCGCCAACACGATCACCGGCAACGGCGCCGCGAACCTGCTGCAGGGCATGGGCGGCAATGACACGCTGTTCGGCGGCGACGGCTATGACACGCTGGACGGTGGCACCGGCAATGACAGCATGACCGGCGGCAATGGCAATGACACCTATGTGGTGGATTCGGTCGATGACGTCGTGGTCGAAGTCTCCGGTGGCGGCAAGGACACCGTGATCTCTGCCGTCACTTACGTGCTGGACGTCAACCTCGAAAACCTGACCCTTTCGGGCAACAAGGCGATCAACGGCACCGGCACGATCAGCGCCAACGTGATGAACGGCAACACCGGGGCCAACCTGCTGAGCGGGCTGGACGGCAACGACACGCTCTTCGGCGATGCCGGCAACGACACGCTGGACGGCGGCACCGGCAATGACAGCCTGACCGGCGGCCTCGGCTCGGATACCTTCGTCGTCGACAGCCTCGCCGACATCCTGGTCGAGAATGTCGGCGAGGGCACCGATACCGTGGTCTCCTCGATCACCTGGACCCTGGCCGACAATTTCGAGAACCTGACGCTGAGCGGCCTGACCAATATCAACGGCACCGGCAACGCGGTGGCCAACGTGATGTTGGGCAATGCCGGCAACAACCTTCTGATGGGCCTCGACGGCAACGATTCCATCACCGGCGGCGCCGGCAACGACACGCTGGATGGCGGCACCGGCAATGACAGCCTGATCGGCGGCCTGGGCGACGACCTCTACTTCGTCGACAGCGCCAACGACAAGATCACCGAAGCGTCGGGCGGCGGCACCGACAGCGTGATCGCCACCACGAGCTATGTCCTTTCGGTGGAGATCGAGAACCTGACCCTCTCGGGCAATTCCGCGCTGAACGGCACGGGCAATGCCTCGAACAACGTGATCACCGGCAACAGTGCGACCAACCTTCTGTCGGGCGGCGCCGGGGCCGATACGCTGATCGGCGGCACCGGGAACGACACGCTGGACGGCGGCACCGGGGCCGACAGCCTGGTCGGCGGCACGGGCAACAACACCTATGTCGTGGACTCGCTGTCGGATGTGATCGTCGAACTGGCCGACCAGGGCACCGATCTGGTGATGAGCTCGATCAACTGGACGCTCGGCGACACGCTGGAGAACCTGACCCTGATCGGCTCGATCAATGCCAGCGCGACCGGCAATGCCGGGGCCAACATCATCACCGGCAACAGCTCCTCCAACCGGATCATGGGGCTGGAGGGCGATGACACGATCACTGGCATGGGCGGCAATGACACGATCACCGGCGGCGACGGGGCGGACCATTTCGTCTTCAACTCGCTTCTGTCCAGCGGCACCGACATGATCACCGATTTCAACGCGCTGGATGGCGGCGCGGCGGAAGGCGACGTGCTGGAGTTCCACGGCCTGCTGGTCGGCACCTTCGCCTATATCGGCAGCGGCGCCTTCTCGGGCGGGTCGGACAATTCCGAGGCCCGGGTCCAGGGCTCGCAGCTGCAGGTCGATGTGAACGGCGATGGCAAGGCGGATATCCTGATCACCCTGTCGGGCCTGACCAATGCCAGCCAGCTGCACGATACCGATTTCATCTGGAACTGATCGGGTCGGACGGAAGATCAAGACAAAAGGCGCCGGGGGGTTCCCGGCGCCTTTTCCATCTGCAAGCCCGGATCAGGCCTTGAGCAGTGCCTCGATCTCGGCCCTTGCGGGCATCGAGGGGGCGGTGCCGGCGCGGGTGACCGAGATGCCGGCGGTGGCCGAGCCGAAGCGGACGGCATCGACCGGGTCCATCCCCTCGGCCAGGGCCGCGGCAAAGCCGCCGTTGAAGGCATCGCCCGCCCCGGTGGTTTCCACCACCGGCCCGGCCTTGAAGGGCGGGACATGGACGGTGCGGCTGCCATCGTGGAAGAGCGCGCCCTTGTCGCCCAGCGTGATGATCACCGCCCCTGCCCCCATCGCGCGCAGCGCGCGGGCGGCGGCCTCGGCCTCGGCCACGGTGGTGACCGGCAGGCCGGTCAGGGCCTCGGCCTCCGATTCGTTGGGGGTGACATAGTCGCAGAGCGCCACGGTGCCCTCGGGCAGGCTGGCCGCAGGCGCCGGGTTCAGGATCGTGGTCACCCCTGCCGCCCGCGCCAGTTGCAGGGCATGGACCGCCACCGGGATCGGCTGTTCCAGCTGGGTGATGAAGACGCGGGCAGAGCGGATCAGGTCGGCATTGGCATCGACATCGGCATTGGTGATATCGGCCGCAGCCCCGGGCGAGATGATGATGGCGTTGTTGCCGGTGCCATCCTCGACGAAGATATAGGCCGCACCGGTATAGCTTTTGGGGTCCTGCGTGATCGCGGGCTTCACCCCGGCCTTGGCCCAGGTCGCCAGCGCCATGTCGGCGAAGGGGTCCTGGCCCAGACGCGAGATGAAATGCGTCTCGGCCCCGGCCATGGCGGCGGCCACCGACTGGTTCGAACCCTTGCCCCCCGGCCCGAGCACGAAGCTTTTGCCGAGGATCGTCTCGCCCATCTTGGGCTGGCGCGGCGCGCGGTAGGCGGTGTCAGCGACGAAGACGCCGAGGATGACGACGCGGCCCATCAGTTCGCCCTCACCGCGGCCTCGGGCGGGATCACGCCCTTGCGGAAGATGAAGCAGCCGTAGAAGCGCCGCTCACCGGTCTGGATCACGGCATAGGCCTCCTTGGCGCGTTCGTAGAAATCGAACCGCTCGATCGAGAGCATGGTGCGCGGCTGGCCCTCGGCGGCGTTGATCACGGCCTGCACCTCGGCCTGGACCGGTTCGATCTGATCGGGGGCGCCGACCACTTCCATGCGGGCGGCAAAATCCTCGACGAACGTGTCGAGAGGCAGGAGCGACAGCACGGCTTCGGCGGCCTCGGCGCAGGTGAGATTGTCCATCCTGAGAAGCTCGCCCAGCACGGTCTGGCGCGCGATGGCATCGGAGGGGAAGTTGGTGTCGGCGATCACCAGCGTGTCGCCATGGCCCATGGCGCGCAGCGCGTACAGCACCTCGGCATTCAGGCGGTTGTCGATCTTCTTGAGCATATGTCCTCCGCAGGGCTTTCTGGGCGGGCCGCCGGGGGTTTTGCACCCCCGGACCCCCGCAGGATATTTATAGACCGATGAATGGGGCTTGGCGAGGTCAGGCCAGGACCTCGCGCAGGGTTTCGGCGAGGGCGCGGCCGAGGGCGACCTGGGCTTCGGCCTCGTAATGGATGCCGTCGACCGGGCTGACCGCGATGTGCTGGCCAGCGTCGAAGAAATCGGCCTGCATCCGGGTCGTCATGCTGGCGATGGCAGCGGCGAGGTGGTGCGATTTGGCCGCGCCGCCGGCGAACATCTCGGCCAGGCAGCCGGTCTCGAGGATCGGCGGCGGGGCTATGACGAGCACCTTGGGGGCCGCGCCATCGGGACCGGCGCCCGAGCCGCGGATCACGCGGATCAGCCGGTCAAGGCAGAAGGCGATGTCGGCGGCGCTGACGTGGAAGCAGTTCTTCAGGTCATTGGTGCCGAGCTTCAGGATCACCAGGTCAAGCGGCTTGTGGCTTTCCAGAAGCGAGGGCAGCACGCGGATGCCGCTGCGGTGCGGGCCTTCCATCGGGTCGTCGTGGACCGTGGTGCGGCCGGGGTGCCCCTCGGCGATCACCTCGAACCCCGGGCCGAGAGCGCGCGCCATGACCGAGGGCCAGCGCGCCTCGTGCCCGAAGCGGCCGGCGCCGTCGAGGTCGGGCATCGGCTTCGTGCCATGGGTGTTGCTGTCGCCGAAACAAAGAATGGTGCGGGTCATCCGATGCGCGCGCCGCTCTCGCCATCGAAGAGGTGGATGAGGCCGGGCATCGGTGCCAAGTGCAGGGTCTGGCCGGGGGTGAAGGTCTGCCGCTCGCGCACCACGACAGTCAGCTCCTGTTCGCCGGCGCGCAGAACGAGGTGGATCTCGGCCCCGGTGGGTTCGACCACCACCACGCTGGCCGGCATGCCCTGATCCGACAGGGTCAGATGTTCGGGGCGGATGCCATAGGTGATCTTGCGGCCCTCGACCACGCCCGAGGCGGCGGGCAGCGGCAAATCGATGCCCGGAGCGACAAAGCGGCCGCCCTTGACCACGCCCGCCACCAGGTTCATCGCCGGCGAGCCGATGAAGCCTGCGACGAAGGTATTGGCCGGGGTGTCGTAGAGTTCCAGCGGCGCGCCGATCTGGCTGATCCTTCCATCGCGCATCACGACGATGCGATCGGCCATGGTCATCGCCTCGATCTGGTCATGGGTCACATAGACGGTCGTCGTGCCAAGCCGCTGATGCAACTCGCGAATCTCGGAGCGCATCTGGACGCGCAGCTTGGCGTCGAGGTTGGACAGCGGCTCGTCGAAGAGAAAGACCTGCGGGTCGCGCACGATGGCGCGGCCCATGGCGACGCGCTGGCGCTGGCCGCCCGACATGGCGCGGGGATAGCGGCCAAGGTAGGGCGTCAGACCGAGGATCTCGGCGGCGCGGTTCACCCGCTTGTCGATCTCGGCCTTGTCCATCCCCGCCATCTTCAGCGGGAAGCCCATGTTGGCCCCCACCGTCTTGTGCGGGTAAAGCGCGTAGTTCTGGAAGACCATCGCAATGTCACGCTGCGCCGGCGGCAGGTTGTTGACCACCCGGTCGCCGATCGAGATCGTGCCGCCGGAAATCCCCTCCAGCCCGGCGATCATCCTGAGCAGGGTGGATTTGCCGCAGCCCGAAGGCCCGACGAGCACGACGAACTGGCCGTCCTGAATATCGACATTGACCCCGTGGACGACCTGAAGCCCCCCGTAGGATTTCACCAGATCGCGGATTTTGACCTCGGCCATCTTGCCTCCCCAGCAGAAAATTCCCCTTCCGACACCGGTCGAAACCGGGGCGGCCCGTGAAATTGGTAACCCAGCCCAAAGGCGCTGTCCATCATCTAGCACGCTAACATGTTAGATGCTTGACTTGAGACCCCCGTCAAGGGAAAGTCACGCCAAGTCCGGTGTCTTCCGGACCAAGGATGCGGGAAGCGGTCATCAGAACGCCCAGAAGGGCGCAGGCTTCCCAAGGCCCAACCCCGCCCGAGACGGCGGACCCAAACGCGGAGGAAAGAATGAAAGTCGATCTTTACAATTACGCCGTGAAGGCCGGGCTGACCCGGCGCGGCGTGCTGAAGGGCGCAGCCTCGCTGGGCGCGCTGTCGATGATGGGCGGCCTGATGGGCGCGCGTCCGGCCTTGGCCGATGACGCGCTGCGCCAGCAGATCCTCGCCATTCCGGGCGTGGGCAAGGGCTCGCCCACCGATGCCGACTGGCAGAAGGTTGGCGAATTGTGCCTCGGCGCCACCAAGGCCAATGTCAAGGAAGGCGAGTTCGCCGGGGTCGAGCTGACCTTCATGGGGCTCAACAACCAGAACCTGCACAACCTGCTGTTCCGCGGCTTCCTCGCCTCGTGGGAGAAGTATACCGGGGCGAAGATCAACTGGATCGACCTGGCCCAGGCGGATTACAACCCGCGCCTGCAGCAGGCGATCGCCACCGGCACCGTCGATTTCGACATCGTCGAGATGGGCGCCCCCTTCGAAGGCGACACCGCCGGCAAGGGCCTCCTGGACGAGATGCCCGACTGGGTCAAAGCCCAGATCGACATGGACGATTATGTGAACTACCTCAAGGCGCCGGTCGGCACCTGGGATGGCAAGACCTACCGCGTGACGGTGGACGGCGACTGCCACACCTTCGCCTATCGCAAGGATTACTTCGGGGATGGGGCGATTTCCGGCATGAAGGACGCGCCGACGACCTGGGCGCAGATCGCCGAATATTCCGCCAAGGTGCATGGCCAGAAAGACCCGCTGACCGGCCAGGACGCCGTGGGCTTCCTCGACCCCTTGAAGGGCTGGGGCGGCTTCGGCTTCTACTTCCTGGAAGACCGCGCCACGGCCTACGTCAAATACCCCGGCAACCCGGCCTGGCTGTTCGAGCCCGACACGATGAAGCCGATGGTCAACAACCCCGGCTGGGTGCAGGCGATCCAGGACGTGATGGACAACATCAAGAACTTGCCCGCCGACCAGATCAACGCCGACCCCGGCACCACCGCCTTCCAGCAATTCCTCGCCGGCACCGGCTCGGGTATCTGCTGGTGGGGCGACGTGGGGTCGAACTCCAAGACCTCGGACAGCTCGGTCGTGGGCGATGTCGTGGGCTTCTCGATCAACCCCGGCGCGGACAAGGTCTACAACCCGACCACCGCCGCCTGGGAGACCCCGGCCACGCCGAACTTCGCGCCGAACATGGCCTATCTCGGCTGGGGCATTTATGTGACCAACCGCGTCTCGAAGGACGAGAAGAAGCGCAAGGCGGCCTGGTCGGCGGCGGCCCACCTCGGCGGCAAGGATCTGAGCCTGTGGACCGCGGCCTATCCTTCGGGCTTCCAGCCCTATCGCAACAGCCACTTCAACTATGACGAATGGGCTGCGGCGGGTTACGACAAGGCCTTCGTCGAGGATTACCTCGGCTCCAACGCGGACAGCTACAACCATCCCAACGCCGCGATCGAGCCGCGCATCCCGGGCATCTTCCAGTACTACTCGGTCGCCGAGGACGAGCTGGCCAAGGGCTATGCCGGTCAGTACAAATCGGCCCAGGAAACCGCCGACGCGATTGCCGCCGCCTGGGAGAAGATCACCGACCAGATCGGCCGCGACTCGCAGATCAAGCTCTACAAGGCCTCGCTTGGCATGTAAGCTTCGGGAAGATGGGCAGATTGCCCATCCTACCGGCGACCGTGGCACAGCGGACTGGGCGTAGGATGGGCAATCTGCCCATCTTACCTGAACCGATCGGGGTGCGCCGTGCCATGGCGCACCCTCATTTCAAGCAGGCAGCAGGGGCGAGACCTTGAGCGAAGGCGATCTTCTTCACGTCGTGGAAACCGACAATATCACCCCCGCGCGGCGGGCCTTTGGCCTGGTGCTGATCTGGGGCTCGGCCGCGGTGATGGCCCTGGTGGCGGCAGCCCAGCTGCTGCAAGCCTTCGGCGGCCAGGATTTCGGCTTCGCCAACTGGCGGCCCACGCTTTACGCCTATATCCTCTATGCGATCTGCCTGTGCTGGGGTCAGGTGCTGATCAAGGGCGAACAGGGCAAGCGCATCCTCTTCGTGCTGCCGGCGGCGCTGTTCGTGATCTCGATGACGGTCTTCCCGCTGCTCTTCGGCCTGATCATCGCCTTTTCGTCCTGGAACCTCGCCTCGCCGGATGGCCGCCAGTTCAACGGCATGGCCAACCTCGTGCAGATGTGGCACGACCCCTTCTACTGGAACGCCCTGACCAACATGATCTGGTATGTGCTGGCGATCCTGCCCGAATATGTCGTGGCCTTCGGCCTCGCCCTGATGCTGAATGCCGAGATCCGCGGCCGCAAGTTCTTCCGCGTGGCCTTCCTTCTGCCCCTGATGCTGTCCCCCGTCGCCGTGTCCTGGATGATCGGCAAGTCGATGATGGAGACGCGCTTCGGCCCGCTCGCCACGCTTGGCCGGCATCTGGGCTGGGAGAACCCCTCCTTCTTCTCCTCGCCCTGGATCGCCAAGGCGACGATCATGCTGATGGATGCCTGGACCTTCATCCCCTTCATGATGATCATGATCCTCGCCGGTCTGCAGGGCATCCCGAAAGAGCTGCAGGAGGCCGCCCGCGTCGATGGCGCCACCGGCTGGCGCGCCTTCTGGGAGGTGACCTTTCCGCTGATGCTGCCGGTCTCGATCACCTCGGTGCTGATCCGGCTGATCTTCAAGCTGAAGCTGGCCGATATCGTGATCAACGTGACCTCGGGCGGGCCGGGAGGCGCCACCGATTCCGTCACCAGCTTCATCTTCCGCGAGTACCGCGACCGCTCCAACGTCGGCTATGGCACGATGCTGGCCATGGTCTATCTCGTGATCATCATCATTGTCATGACCCTTCTGATGAAGGCCGCTGACCGCTACATGAAGGCGAGCACCTGAGATGACGACGCAAAACATGCCGACGGAAAAGATGACCGGGCAGATCTTCCGCGACAGCGCCGCCGACACCAGTTTCCGCGCCAAATGGTGGACGGGACGGGTGGTGATCTATGGCCTGCTGATCTTCTGGGCGATCGTGGCGCTGTTCCCGATCTACTGGACGATCTCGACCTCGTTCAAGATGGCGCCGGATGTGATGAAGGGGGCGCTGGTGCCCTGGTGGGATTTCCAGCCGAAATGGCTGGGATGGAAGTCCCTGGGCCTGTCGCCGGAGACCATCGGCCAGCCCTCGACCGTGCGGGGCGAGTTCCTGCGGCGGTTCTGGAACTCCTCGGTGATCTCGGTCACCTCTTCGGTGCTGGCGGTGGCGCTCGGCAGCCTTGCGGCCTATGGCCTGTCGCGCTTCAGCTACAAGTTCCTCTGGATGAAGAACGCCGATATCTCGTTCTTCTTCCTCAGCCAGCTGATCCTGCCGCCGGTGGTGCTCGCCCTGCCCTTCCTGGTGCTCTACAAGGAGCTGGCGCTTCTGGACACGCAGATCGGCCTGATCGTGCTTTACACGCTGTCGGTGCTGCCGATCGTGATCTGGATCATGCGCGACCAGTTCGCCGGCATCCCGACCGAGCTGGAAGAGGCGGCGATGGTCGATGGCCAGACGATCTGGGGCGCGTATCTGACGATCATCCTGCCTATCGCCCTGCCCGGCATGGTTGCGGCGCTGATCCTGTCGCTGGTGCTGACCTGGAACGAGTATTTCTTCGCGGCCCTCCTGACCTCCACCTATGCCAACACCCTGCCGGTGATGGTGGCAAGCCAGACCGGCAGCCAGGGGATTTCCTGGTGGTCGATGGCGGCCCTGTCCTTTGCGGCCATCCTGCCCCTGATCATCATCGGGGTCGGGCTGGAACGCTTCATCATCAAGGGCATGGCGGCGGGTGCGGTGAAATGAGGCCCGATTTTTCTGCGAAAAATCGCCCTGTCCTGCCGCCGTCAGGCGTTGAATTTTCGCAGAAAATTCGTCTGCTCTGCCGATGCTGAAAGGCATCGACCAAAGGCTCAGCGCCGAAATCGTCCATGTCCTGATGCTGATGGGGCATGGCGATGATCTGGTGATCTGCGACGTGAACCACCCCGCCGCCACGATCGCCAAGGAGACGACCTATGGCAAGCTCGTGGCCATGCCCGGCTGCGATCTTCTGACCGCGACCGAGGCGATCCTGAGCCTGATGCCGCTCGACACCTTTGTCCCCGCCCCCGTCTCGCGGATGCAGGTCGTGGGCGCGCCCGACGCGGAACTGCCGCTCTTCACCCGGATGGCCGAGACCTGTTCCCGCATCGAGGGGCGCGAGATCCGGCTGATCCCGCTCGAGCGGTTTGCCTTCTACGCCGCGGCCAAATCCGCCTTCGCGATCATCCGCACGGCGGATTCCGGGCCCTATGGCTGTTTCATCCTGAAAAAGGGCGTGATCGACCTGCCGCCGCTGTAATCCGCCCGACACCGGCCCGGCTCCTCCATGGATATTTGCCCCAGAATGAAAGGGTCAAAGGCCGAGCAGAGCTTTGAGATGCGAGAGGATCACGGCGACCCCGGCCTCTCCCTGGGCTTGCGTCGCCTTGGGGGCGGTCCTTGTGTACCAGGTGGTGTTATCGGCCATCCGGGCAGGCTCCACCGTTTCGGGAGCGAGGGCCAGCATCAGGGCGGTTTCACCCTCACCGGCGTGGTCGAAGGGGAAATGCTCTGCGACCGCTTTGGGCATCAGCGGGTGGATGGAGATCCAGTTGAAAGGATTGTCGCCCTCGGCATGGCCCTCGTAATAATGGTTCATGCCGGCGGCCCCCCACCAGCCCGCGCCGCGGGTCGCCTCCAGATGGGCGAAGACGGCCTGGCGGGCGGCGAGGCGGAAGGCGAGGTCGGTGGGCATGCCTTGGGCGAAATTCTCGGTCTGGTGGTGTATGATGCCATGGATGTTGCGAAAGCCCACCTGCAAGAGGGAGGCGAAAAGCGCCTGCGCCATCGGCAGCAGAACCGAGGCGTCGAGGTGGAGCGTGCCGCTGGCTGGCCCCGCCACGGCATGGCTTGCCGCACCGTAAGCGAAGGGTGGCAGGAGGATCAGGCGTTCCGGTGCCTCGGCCTCCAGCCGGTCGAGGCAGCGGGTCACCGCCAGCAGGTCCACACCAAGCGGAAGATGTTCGCCATGGTATTCCTGCACCCCGATGGCCAGCACCACCGGCGTATTGGCGGCGATGGCCGCACGCAGGTGGTGCGGGGTCAGCAAATCGTACCTCATGACAGGGCGGCCATCAGGTCTTTGGTCCGGTCATAAAGCGCGCGGAAGATCGGGTATTGCTTGGCATAGGCCGAGTGGCTTTGGGCGGCTACAACCTCCGCCACCGGGTTCCAGTGCGCGATGGCGCCGGGCTCTGCCAGACCGACCGCGAGGGCGGCCAGATAGGCGTCGCCATAGCTGGCCCCGGTGGTCACCCGGCAGAGGATCTGGTCCAGCCCGGTCATGTCGGAGGTCGCCTGCAGCCAGGGCCGGTTCTTGGTGCCACCGCCGACGGCCAGCACGCGCTGCGGCGGGCTTCCGGCCTCGGCATAGGTCTCGGTGATGTGGCGGGTGGCGGCGGCGATGCCTTCGAGGGCGGCACGGTAGATCTCGCCCCGGCCATGGGTCAGGTTCAGGCCGAAGAAGGTGCCCTTGGCCTGAGGGTCATGCAGGGGGGTCCGCTCGCCCGAGAAATAGGGCAGGCAGATGAGACCCCTGGCGCCGGGCGGGCAGGCTTCGGCCTCGGCCGTCAGGGTGGCGAAAGCCGTCTCCTTGGGCAGGTCGCGGGCGAAGACATCGCGCAGCCAATGGGTCAGAGTGCCCGAGGTCGCAAGCCCCGCCATCGCGGCATGGCTGCCGGGCATCAGCCAGGGCGCATGCCAGAGCCGCGGATCGGTCGGGCGCGGCACCCCGGTGATCTGGATGATGAAGATGGTCGAGCCATACATCATCATCATGTCGCCGGGCGCGGCGACGCCGACCGAGACCGCCTCGGCCGCGGCATCGATCGTGCCGCAGGTGACAGGGGTGCCAACGGCCAGCCCGGTCTCGCGCGCGGCTTCCTCTGTCACATGGCCCGCAATCTCGCCCGACCACATCAGGCGCGGCAGCATCTCGGGCGGGCAGATCTCGGCGAGGTCAAAGCACCAGTCATGCCGCTCGATATCGTAAAGCGGCGAGAAATTGGCCGCCGTGTAATGGTCGATCACCGTCTCTCCCGTCAGCTTCAACGTCAGATAGGTGGTCGAGGTGACGATGCTGGCCGTCTTGTCCCACAGGTCCGGGCGCTGGCGGCGCAGCCAAAGGATCTTCGGCCCCACCGATTGCGAGGTCAGCGCATTGCCGCAGCGGGCGAGGATAACCTCCTCGCCAATCGCGGCATTGAGGTCTGCAATCTCGGCACTGGCGCGGGTGTCGACGCCGTAAAGGACGCCGTTCATCAAGGGCTTGCCCGCGCGGTCCAGGGGCAGCATGCAGGGTCCGATGGCCGAGGTGGCCACGGCCTTGATCTCTTCAGGTCTTACTTGAGAGTCTTCCAGCAAAGCCTTGGTGATGAAGACGAAATCGCCCCACCAGTCTTCCTCGGCGCGGTGCTCGGCCCAGCCGGGTTGCGGGACGATCATCTGGTGCGGGCGGGCGGCCTGCGCCACGATGCGGCCGGTCTGATCGACCAGAACCCCCTTGGATTCGAAGGTGCCGATATCGACGCCGAGGGTGAGGTTGCGCAAAGGTCCGGCCATCAGTCGCGCTCCAGTTTCATCGCCTTCGGGATGCGGTTCAGCGCCCCGTCCAGAAGCTGCACCAGCCCCGCAAGATCGCCCAGATCGCAGCATTCCACCGTCGAATGCGAATGGCGCATCGGAAAGCCCACGTCGATCGACGCCACGCCATCGCCAAGCAACTGCACATAGCTCAGATCAGTCAGAACCCCGACCTGGGCCGAGCGTTGCAGGGGCAGCGCCAGCGCCGCGGCGGTCTCCTCCATCAGGGTGACGAGGGCGGGATGCGGGATCACCCCGTTCAGGGTGCCGCGCCCGTGGAAGGAGTAAAGGCTGATCCCCGGCCCGCCGCCAAGGGCCATCTCGCCCCGGTCGGCCATGTCGGGCGTGTCGCAGGCCAGCATCAGGTCGATCTGGATCGCGATATCGGGGGCGAGGTTCTGGGCGGCCACCACAGCGCCGCGCAGGTTGAACTCTTCCTGCACCGACCAGACCAGATGCAGGGTCGGCCCCGCCTGCCCTGCCCCCCGCTCTGCCCCCCGTTCTCCCCTCTGGCGCGCCAGTTCCAGCAGCACGGCGCAGCCCGCCCGGTCATCGACCGAGGTGCCGGCGATCCGGTCGCCCGCCAGTTCGATCACCCTTCCCGCATAGGTGACCGGCGTACCGATGCGCACCCCAGCCGCCTCCACCGCCGCTTTCGAGCCGTGGCCGGTGTCGATGCGAATCTCGGGCGTGGTCAGGACCTTGTACTTCTCCTCCGGCGCGGTGGCGTGATGGGCCTTGTTCATGATGATGCCGGGCACGGGGCCTTTGGTGCCCGACAACACGACCTCCTGCGCCGCCATCGCGCGTTCGGAAACGCCGCCCATCCTCTCCACCCGGATCAAGCCATCCGGCTCGATCTTGCGGACGAAGAAGCCCAGCTGGTCCATATGGGTGAAGACCATGACCGAGGGCTTGTCGGGATCACCCGGGACCGTGACAATCAGGTTGCCCAGACGGTCGGTGCGGTGGGACAGGCCCAATCCGTCCAGCGCGGCGCGCAGGTATGCCGCCACCGGCTCCTCATGTCCCGAAAGCCCGGGGAGCAGCATCAGCGCCCGCAGATCCTGCCGGAGGCGGGCTTTCATGCGCCGATCCTCGCGCCCTCACGCGCGGCGCGGGCGGTGGCCATGAAGTCCTGCGCCCGGTCGGGGTCAATCGCGTTCCAGGTATGGCCGTCGTATTTCAAGGCCGAGCCGACCACGCAGCCATCGGCCACCCGCAGCACATCGGCCACGGTGGTATGTTTCACCCCGGTATTGGCCAGAACCGGCACATCGGGCAGCACGCGTTTCACCGCCTCCAGATCCGACATCGCCGCCGCCTCGCCGGTGATGGCGCCCGACACCAGCACTGCATCGGGGATCGAGGAAAACACGGCCGAGCGCGCCCGATCAGGCAGGCTGCGGCGATCGAGGCTGTCGGCGAACTCGGCGCTGACGTTGTAGAGCATCGCCAGATCCTGCCGCCCCAGCCGGTTGCGGTAGCGCATCGCGGCGCCGGCATTGGGGGTCCAGGGGCCCATGTCGCTGGCATAGGTGCCGGTGAAGATCTCGCGCACGAAATGCGCCCCGGTGGCAGCGGCCAGCGCCACGGTCGCCATCGGGTCCCACAGGACATTGACGCCGAAGGGCACGGTGATCTCTGACTTCAAGGCGCCGATCACCGCAGCCATCGTCGCGGTTGAGGCGGTGTCGACCTGAAACTCGTAAGGCCGGTCGTTTTCATTGCCGAACATCACCGCATCGAAGCCCGCCGCCTGCAGCGCCCGCAGGTCCGCCTGCGCCGCGGCCAAGAGCCCCATGATCCCGGCGGAGGCATCATAAAGCGGGCTGCCCGGCAGCGCCCCCAGATGGACCATGCCGATCACTGGCCGTGTCGACCCGAACACGGTTCTGAAATTGCTCATCTTCCCCCCTTTGGCCGCACAAGGGGATGTACGGCCCGTCGATTCATACTAGCATGTTAGCCACGCGAGCGGAGGAGATGCAATTGAAGACAAGGGTCTGGGACCGTCAGGGCAAAGGTGCGCTGACATTTACCGAACTGGGCTTTGGCACCGCGCCGATTGGTGGCCTCTACCGGCCGGTCAGCGCCGACGAGGCGCAAACCACGATGACCCGCGCCTGGGACCTGGGCCTGCGCTATTTCGACACCGCGCCGCTTTACGGTCTTGGCCGGTCGGAAACCCGGCTCGGGCGGCTGCTGGAGGGGAAGACCGGCCATGTCATCTCCTCCAAGGTCGGGCGCATCCTGCGGACCCTGCGCCCGGGGGAAGAGCGTGACGGCATCGGCAAATGGTTCGAGGTGCCCAACCGCAAGGAGATCTACGATTATTCCTATGACGGTGTGATGCGCTCGGTCGAGTTCAGTCTGGAGCGGACCGGGCTCGACCGTTTCGACATCCTCTATGCCCATGATCTGGATATCTTCAACCACGGCAGCCAGGCGGCGCTGGATGCGAAACTGGCCGAGTTCATGGGCGGCGGCTACAAGGCGCTCCTCGCCTTGCGCGATCAGGGCGTGGTGCGGGCCTTCGGGGCGGGGGTCAACGAATGGCAACCGGCGGAGTGGCTGGCGCGGCGCGGCGATTTCGACATCTTCCTTTTGGCGGGTCGCTATACCCTGCTGGAGCAGGAGGCGCTGACCTCTTTCCTGCCGCTTTGCCTTGAGCGCGGCATCGGGGTTGTGGTGGGCGGCCCCTATAACTCGGGCGTGCTGGCGACCGGGGCGAGGCCGGGGGCGTTTTACAATTACAACCCCGCCCCGGCCTGGGTGCTGGAAAAGGTGGCCAGGATCGAAGCCGTCTGCGCGCAATATGCGGTGCGGCTGGTCGATGCCGCCTTCCAGTTCCCGCTGCAGCACCCGGCGATCTTGTCGGTCATCCCCGGCGCGCAGGGCGTGGCGGAGGTCGAGGCAAATGCCCGCGCCGCCGCCGCCACCATCCCCCCCGCGCTCTGGGCGCATCTGAAGGCCGAGGGCCTGATGCGCCAAGATGCGCCAACCGAGGGCCAGCCATGATCATCGACAGCCATCAGCATTTCTGGAACCCCGCCCGCGGCGATTACGACTGGATGCCCAAGGGCGACCCGGTGCTGGACCGGGTCTACCGCCCCGGTGATCTGGTCGGCTCGCTCGTGCGCAACCAGATCGACGGCACCGTGCTGGTGCAGGCGGCGGCGACCACGGCCGAGACGGAATATATGCTCGGCCTCGCCGACGCGTCGGATTTCATCAAGGGCGTGGTGGGCTGGGTCGATTTCGAAAACCCTCAGGAACAGAAGACCCTGGCCCGCCTGAAGGGCCATCCCGCCTTCAAGGGCGTGCGGCCGATGATCCAGGACATTCCCGACGATGACTGGATGCTGCGCGACGACGTGCAATGGGCCTACGGCGCCTTGCAGAACCTCGACCTGACCTTCGACGCGCTCGGCTTTCCGCGTCATCTGGCGAATTTCCTGACCCTGCTGAAACGCTACCCGGGCCTGCGCACCGTGATCGACCATTGCATGAAGCCGCAGATCCGCACGACGGATTCCTTCGACTTCTGGGCCGAGGGCATGGCGCGGCTGGCGGGCGAGACCGGGGCTTTCGTCAAATTCTCCGCCCTGATCACCGAGGCCAACCCGGATTGGTCGGTCGAGGTCTTGCATCCTTACGTCGATCATATCCTGAAGGTCTTCGGCCCCGAGCGCGTCATGTGGGGCTCGGACTGGCCGGTCTGCCGGTTGCGCGCCGAATATGACACCTGGCTCCACGCCGCACGCCACCTGACGCAAGGCCTGTCCCTTCCGGCGCAAAAACAGATCTACGGCGGCACGGCAGAGACCTTCTACGACCTCTGACTCCCTCTTGCATTTGCTCCTTTGGAAATACTCCGGAGGGGTGCGCAGCAGGTTGCTCCGCAGGAGCGAAGAACCTGCGGAGCGGTGGGAGGCTGGCCTCCCCGCCCTTCGACCGGCGACCGGGTGCAGGAAAGATCTCAGCGGTACAACTGCGCCGCCACCGCGCGGAAGGCCGCCGCGGCGTCCTGAACGCGGGTGGCCTCGGCCAGCGCCGGGTCGGTCGCCAGCCGCTTGGCTGTGGCGCGCAAACGATCAGTCATCTCGACATTGGCCGCGGCTTCGGCGGCGGGGTCGAGACCGGAATGGTCGGGAAACGTGTCGAAATAGATCACCCCGTCATAGCCCTGACGGTCAAGTTCCACGAACAGCTCCAGCGTCTGCATCGGATGGACCGAACCCACCATCAGCCCATCGTCGCGCTTGCCGTAACCGTCGTTGAGATGCACCCCGAGGATGCGCGAATGCCGGCCGGCCAGCTGTGCCGATTGCGCCGGGATCTCACCGGCGAAGAGCACATGGCAGAAGTCGAGCGTGATCCCGGTATTGGCGCGGCCAAGCTCCTTGATCGCCAGCAGGTTGGTGGCGACATCGGGCATCAGGGAAAAGGCGCGCGGCTCGTTCGGCTTGTATTCCAGCGAGATGTCGAGGGCCTTGTTGTGGTCGCAGACCTCGGCCAGACAAGCGAGCGTATCCTCCCACATCCGCGCGTAATTGCCCTGGAAGGCGTAATCCACCCCGTCCTGCCCCATCCAGAGCGTCATCACCTGCCCGCCCATCGCCGCCAGCGCATCCAGACCGCGCTTGGTGATGTCGATGGCGGCCTGGCGCACACGCTTGTCGGGGTTGGTGAAGGCGCCGAGGCGAAAGCCCGGGTCGGTGTAATAGCGCATCGCCACGCCGTTGAGGGCAATGCCATGGTCGGCCATGATCTTGCCCAGCTCGGCCGGGGCGAAGCCCTCGAAATGGTCGGGGAAGTTCAGATCGGCCGCATCGATGCCCGGCACCTTGCCGATCCGCGCCAGAAGGTCGGGCACGGTGGGGTTCTTCAGCCCCAGCTTGAAGGCGTTCACGCGGGCCGCATAGCGGGGACGGTTGGGCAGCATGTGGGTCTAATCCGGTTCAAAAAGGTCGGGACGCGACAGGGCCAAGGGCTCCAGAAAGCCGATGAGCTGGCCCAGATGCACCTTGGTCGCCTCGCGCGCGGCCTGGGGGTCGCGCGCCTCGATCGCGGCGAGGATCGCCAGATGCTCGACATAGGTCGCCTGCACCCGCCCGCTGGCCGGCAGGATCAGCTGGCGGGCGCGGTTGACATGGACCCAGGCCGTATCGGCCATCGCCGCCACCCGGCGAAAGCCGGTGAAGGACAGGATCAGCTCGTGCATCGCGGCATCGGTCTGGTAGAAGCCGGTGAAATCCAGATCCTCCAGCAAGGCATGCTGCAGCCGCAGGTTGCGGCGCAACAGGATCAGCTGGTCTTCGGTGACCGATTGCGCCACACGCTCGACCGCCGCCAGTTCCAGCGCCTCGCGCAGAAAGACGCCTTCGCGGATCTCTTCCAGCGAGAAGCGCGCCACATAGGTGCCGGCCTGCGGCACGATGCGGACCAGATGCTCGACGGCGAGCCGCGCCACCGCCTCGGAGACCGGGCTGCGCGAGACGCCAAGCGCCTCGCAGATCTCGGGCTTGCGCAGGATGTCGCCGGGGCGCAGCGACATCGACAGGATCGCCTCGCGCAGGCAGCCATAGACCTTCTGCGCCAGCGAGCCCTGAAATTCCTCAAGAGCGCGCAGGGGCTTGCGCGGCGGCAGCTGCACCTCGATGCCGAAGGGGCTTGCGGGGGCTTGAACTTGGGGGCTTTCAGCTTGTAGCATACTAACATGTTAGCTGGGACTGTGGCGCTGTCAACCGTTCCCGTGACCTGCCCCGGCCTGGCCCGGGCCCCCTTCAGGTGAAAGGCCCTGCTCGATGACGACGCTCGCCCCCAATCCGGTGATCCGGCTCCACCCTTCCGACAATGTGATCATCGCCCTGCGCGATCTGGCGGCCGGCACCGTGCTGCCGGATCTGGCAGCCCCCCTGCCCCAGGCCGTGCCGCGCGGCCACAAGATTGCAACCCAAGGGATTGCGGCCGGGACCCAGGTGATCCGTTATGGCCAGATCATCGGCAACGCGACGCGCGACATCGCGGCGGGCGAACATATCCATAGCCACAACCTGGGCATGGGCGCGCATACCACCGATTACGCCTATGCCAGCGAAAGAAAGCCGCAACCCGTGGTGACCGAAAAGCGCACCTTCATGGGCTATCCGCGGGCCGACGGCAAATACGGCACGCGGAATTACCTCGGCATCCTGACCTCGGTCAACTGCTCGGCCTCGGTGGCGAAGTTCATCGTCGAGGCGGTGGAGCGTGACGGCTGGCTGAAGGATTTCCCCAATGTCGATGGCGTGGTGGCGATCACCCATGGCACCGGCTGCGGCATGTCGGGCAAAGATGAAGGCTACGAGACGCTGTTCCGCACCCTGCAGGGCTATGCGAAGAACCCCAACTTCGGCGGCATCCTGGTGGCGGGCCTCGGCTGCGAGGTGCTGCAGGTCGCCAACCTGGTCGGCGCCGAGCGGCTGCGCAGCGACGGCAATTTCCGTCACATGACGATCCAGGACATGGGCGGCACCCGCCGCTCGGTCGAACGCGGGGTGGCGGCCCTGAAGGAAATGGCCGTGAAGGCCAACGAACACAAGCGCGAGCCGGCCGGGCTGGAGCATCTGGTGATCGGCATGCAATGCGGCGGCTCGGACGGCTATTCGGGCATCACGGCCAACCCGGCGCTCGGGGCGGCCTCGGACCTGCTGGTGGCGCATGGCGGCACCACGATCCTGTCCGAGACGCCCGAGATCTATGGCGCCGAGCACCTGCTGACCCGCCGCGCGGTTTCGCGCGAGGTCGGCGAGAAGATCGTCGAGCGGATCAAGTGGTGGGAGGATTACACCGCGCGTCAGGGCGGCGAGATGGACAACAACCCCTCGCCCGGCAACAAGAAGGGCGGGCTGACCACGATCTTGGAAAAATCGCTCGGCGCGGTGGCCAAGGGTGGCACGGCGCCCCTGACCCAGGTCTACAAATTCGCCGAACCGATCACCGAGCGCGGTTTCGTCTATATGGACAGCCCCGGCTATGACCCCTGCTCGGTCACCGGGCAGATCGCCTCGGGGGCGAACCTGATCGCCTTCACCACCGGCCGCGGCTCGGTTTCCGGCTACAAGCCCACGCCCTGCATCAAGCTCGCCACCAATGCCGAAATGTACGAGCGGATGTCGGAGGACATGGATGTCAACTGCGGCGACATCATCACCGAAGGGGTGAGCATCGAAGAGAAGGCGCAGGAGATTTTCGAGTTGTTCCTGCGCGTGGCCTCGGGCGAGAAGACCAAGTCGGAGGAGCTGGGCTTTGGCGGGGCGGAGTTCGTGCCCTGGGCGATGGGCGCTGTGATGTAGGCGGAGATTGCCCGGGATTGTGGCAGACGAAGTGATCTGATCAAGTTGGTCCAAGGATGCGTCTTCGGGGCCAACTTCAGGAAGAGCAGAATGTTTTCGGGGCGCTTTCACGCCATTTGGGGCTTGATGGTATGGAGCGTCCTGATCGGCTCTCCACAGTCGATCGCGTGGGCCGAAGATCGCGGGTTTCAAGATGATCCGGTGACGGTAGTGATCCGCGTCACCGCCAGGCAATGCCTTTCCGACAGCAAGGATTTGGGACAAGGCGCCTATCGTCTTATGGACAGATCCTGCATCGACAGCGTCCACTCTGCCTGCGTCGCCATCTCGGGTGTCGGCCGAATTCAGGAGGATGATTGTGTCTTGTCCGAACGTGAGATCTGGAAGTCCATCCGATCCGATCTTCTCCGCGAATTGACCGACGCGTTTTCTGTCAACCGGGGAGCCTATTGGGACGGGCCGGAGAGCGCAGCCCTTTGGGAGAAAGATCTGGTGGAGGCAGACAAGTTGTGGGAGGGGGCGACGGAGAGCTCTTGCGCTTTTCTGTCCGAGCTATACGGGGAATCCATTCTCGCAAACGAGGTGGAAAGCGCCTGCCTTGCACAGGCGGAAGCTGAACGCGCGCTGCAATACCAAAGCTGGCTGGAACGCTGAAGTGGCGAGGGCGCTCGGCGGACCCAGAGGCGGGGGGCGGCGCCGTCCAGTGCGGCGCGGCACCTTTGCCAGCGGCCCGGGCCTTTCCCCCCATCGGCGGGTGGGGCGATCCTGGCACGAGCCCGCTGACGGAACGTCCTGCCTGAAGATCCGACTACTTTCCATGCAAAGCCGGCCGAACTGTCCTTTCCCGCCGAAACCGATCTTGCCGGAGCGCCGGGACCGACGCAGACTGGATCCGTATTCGCCAGCAGATTGGATTCATTCGGATGATCAGGACTTTGACAAAGGCGCTGGCCGGGCCGCTTTTGGCCGCCCAGCCCCCCGCATTGGTGCCCGCATTGGTGGTGGCCGACATCACCCTCGGCGATGGCAATGACACGATCAGCTCGACCGTGGATCATGAACAGACCTTTGGCGGCGGCGGCGACGACTGGATCAGCATCAGCGGCTATTTCGCGACGGCCTATGGCGGGACCGGCGACGATCACCTGACCAGCACCAGCAGCTATAGCCGCGTCTTCGGCGACGAGGGCAATGATGTGATCCTTGGCAATGCCGCAACCTTTGCCTATGGCGGGGACGGCAACGATGCGATTTCCCTTTTGGGCACCGTCACCACAAGCTCCGGCCTATCCTACACCAATGCTGCCTATGGCGGCGCGGGGGACGACAGCCTGACCGGCTCTTTCGCCACCGATCCGAAACTGACCCCTGTCAAATTCTACGGCGGTAGCGGCAATGACCTGTTCACCAATACTGCGTTTGCCTATGGCGATGAGGGCAATGACACCTTCCTGATGGGCAACATTGCCGAGGGTGGCGCGGGCAATGACAGCATTTATGGCGCGCGCACCGGATATGGCGGCGACGGCGACGACGTTATGATCGGCCAGAGCGCCAATCTGGATAACGGCACCTATTACGGCGGCGCCGGAAATGACCTGCTGGCGGGGGATATGTATCTTGACGGGGGCCTCGGCGATGACACGCTGGATGGCACAGGTTTCCTCGGTCGACGCTCCATTGTCGGCGGCGCTGGCAATGACCTGATCACCGGCAATGCCTTTGCCAGCATTTATGCTGGCGCTGGCAATGATACGATCAGCGTGCTGGACGCGCCCGGGGGCAGGTCAAACTACGGGATCTACGGCGGCGACGGCCACGATGTGATAACGTTGGGCGATTTCGACGCGCAGGTCTGGGGCGGCGCCGGGCATGACCTGATCCGGCTGGGCTCGGGCGCCGATGCGGTCTTTGGCGAAGTGGGTCAGGATTCGATCCATGCCGGCGGCGGCACCGACACGGTGTGGGGCGGCGATGGCAATGACCAGCTTTGGGGCGATGTCGGAGACGACCTGTTGCAGGGCGACAATGGAGCCGACCTGCTTTATGGCGGGCTCAGCGATGACACGCTGGTGGGCGGGGCCGGAAACGACCTGCTGGACGGCGGTGCTGGTGCCGATCTTCTGAGCGGCGACATGCCGGCGGGCTCTCTGGGCGTGCTGCATGGCGATGATACGATCCGGGGCGGCAATGGCGACGACACGGCCTTTGGCGGTTTGGGTTCCGACTGGCTGCAAGGCAACGCGGGCGATGATTACCTCTTTCTGGAAGGCGGAAACGACAGCGGCTATGGCGGCACGGGTCTGGACACGCTCTATGGTGGCGCCGGCGAGGATCGCCTCTTTGGCGGGGCGGACGACGATCTTCTGAGGGGCGATCAAGACAACGACACGGTCGCGGGCGACGCGGGCAATGACCGCCTATTCGGCGGGCCAGGCGATGACAGGCTTCTTGGCGGCGCGGGGAATGACACGCTTTATGGCGGCTCGGGTGCCGACACGCTGGTGGGCGGCACGGGGGCGGATGTCTTTGTCTTCACCACGGCGGCCGAGATCGGCTCGGGCCTAGATCGGATCAGCGATTTCCTGTCGGGCATCGACCGGATCGACCTGCGCGGCCTGGGCGCGGGGCTGGAGTTTGCCGCCCTGGGCCTGACCGGCGCCGCCGGCGAGGTCGCCTATTCGGCGGATCAGCATCTGTTGCTGATCGACCTCGATGGCGGCGGGGCGGATCTGAAGATCACGCTCTTTGCTGACAGCTTCGGCGCGGGCGATCTGATCCTGGCCTGAGGGTCCGGGCCACAAGGCCCCCAAACAAAAGGCCCCCGTCACGCGGGGGCCTTTTGCGATCTGACATGAACACTGACCCGTAACTATCAGATATCCAATGTATTTTCGTTTTCCCAGGTGGAGAAGTGCGAGGCGTAGCTGTTCCACTCCTGCGTCTTGAGCTTGATGAAGGCGGTGGAGAAATCCTCGCCCATCATCGATTTCAGGGTCTTGTCCTTGTCGTATTCGCGCAGGGCATCCAGCAGGTTCAGGGGCAGTTTCGGCGCGCCTTTGACGGTATGGCCCATCTGGTACATGTCGATGTCATGGCGCTTGCCGGGGTCGGCATTGGTGCGCAGGCCGTCGAGGCCGGCGGCGATGATCACGGCTTGCAACAGGTAAGGGTTGGCGGCGCCGTCGGGCAGGCGCAGCTCGAAGCGGCCGGGGCCGGGGACGCGGACCATATGGGTGCGGTTGTTGCCGGTCCAGGTCACGGTATTGGGCGCCCAGGTGGCCCCGGACGAGGTGCGCGGCGCGTTGATGCGCTTGTAGCTGTTCACCGTCGGGTTGCAGATCGCGGCCAGGGCGCTGGCGTGTTTCATGATGCCGCCGAGGAAGGCGCGGCCCTTGTCCGACAGCGACAGTTCCTTCGACGGGTCGGAGAAGGCGTTCGACTTGCCATCCGGCGTCCAGACCGAGATATGGGCGTGGCAGCCCGAGCCGGTCAGGCCCTTGAAGGGTTTCGGCATGAAGGTCGCGCGCAGCCCGTGCTTTTCGGCCACCGACTTCATCATGAACTTGAAGAAGGAATGCTTGTCGGCGGTCTGCATCGCGTCGTCGTATTTCCAGTTCATCTCGAACTGGCCGACGGCGTCTTCGTGGTCGTTCTGATAGGCTTCCCAGCCCAGTTCCAGCATGTAATCGCAGACCTCGGCGATCACGTCATAGCGGCGCATCACGGCCTGCTGGTCATAGCAGGGCTTCTCGGCGGTGTCATAAGGGTCGGAGATCTGGGTGCCATCGGCGGTGAGGAGGAAGAATTCCGGCTCGACCCCGGTCTTGACGCGCAAGCCGTCCTTGGCCGCCTCGCCCACCAGGCGCTCCAGAACGTTGCGCGGGGCCTGATCAACGAGCTTGCCTTCCATCGTCGCACGGGCGGCGACCCAGGCCACCTCTTTCTTCCACGGCAACTGGATGACCGAGGTCGGATCGGGCACCGCCATCAGGTCGGGGTGGGCGGGCGTCAGATCCAGCCAGGTGGCGAAACCGGCAAAGCCCGCGCCCTCCACCGACATCTCGGCAATCGCCTGGCTCGGCACCAGCTTGGCACGCTGGCTGCCGAACAGGTCGGTGTAGGAGATCATGAAGTATTTGACGCCCTTGTCTTTTGCCCATTTGGCAAGGTCAGTGACCATGGAAAGCTCCCTGTCTGGTCGGTGCTTATGCGGGTTCGCAGCGCACCTCGGTTTTTACGGAATTGGCGATGTAACATTCCGCATGGGCGGCATGATGCAGCGCAAGAAGATCCTCGGGGGCGGGGCCGCCCCAGGTGACATGCGGGCGCAGCGTGACTTGGGAAAGCCAGACTCGCCCGTCGGTTTTGCTCAAAACCCCCGTCGCCTTGTCCTCGTAAGCCTCGACCACCAGGCCCCGTTTGGCGGCAAGGTAGAGGAAGGCCATCATGTGGCAGGAGGCAAGCGCCGCGATCAGCGCCTCTTCCGGGTCCACGCCGGCCGGGTCAGACTGGCGCGGCAGGACGAGGGGAGAGGAGGAGGCGGGCACGGTCAGCCCGCCGTCAAAGCGCCAGTCATGGGCGCGCGAGAAGCGGTTGTCGGTGAAGGGCTCGTCCCCCTTGCGCCGCCACCGCACCTCTGCCCCATGACCTGCCATTTACCGCCCCGGAACCCAGTTGGTGCCCGCCAAAGGTACGCCGGACATCGCCGAAGCCTCCAGAGTCAGGGCGCAAAGATCCTCGGGCTCGAGGTTGTGCAGCGAGCTTTTGCCGCAGGCGCGGGCAATGGTCTGCGCCTCCAGCGTCAGGACCTTCAGGTAGTTCTTCAGGCGACGCCCGCCGAGGACCGGATCGAAGCGACCCGAGAGGGCCGGGTCCTGGGTGGTGATGCCTGCCGGATCGCGGCCCTCGTGCCAGTCGTCATAGGCGCCGGCGGTGGTGCCGAGCTTGTTGTATTCGGCCTCGAGCGCCGGGTCATTGTCGCCAAGCGCGATCAGGGCGGCGGTGCCGATGGCCACCGCATCCGCACCCAAGGCCATGGCCTTGGCCACGTCAGCCCCGGTCCGGATGCCGCCCGAGACGATCAGCTGCACCTTCCTGTGCATGCCGAGGTCCTGCAGCGCCTTCACCGCCTGCGGGATGCAGGCGAGGATCGGCATGCCGACGTTTTCGATGAAGACGTCCTGCGTCGCCGCCGTGCCACCCTGCATGCCGTCCAGCACGACCACATCGGCACCCGCCTTCACCGCCAGCGCGGTGTCGTAATAGGGCCGCGCGCCGCCGACCTTCACATAGATCGGCTTTTCCCAATCGGTGATCTCGCGGATTTCCAGAAGCTTGATTTCCAGATCGTCCGGGCCGGTCCAGTCGGGGTGACGGCAGGCCGAGCGTTGGTCGATCCCCTTGGGCAGGTTGCGCATCGCGGCCACCCGGTCGGAGATTTTCTGGCCCAGAAGCATGCCGCCGCCACCGGGCTTGGCGCCCTGCCCCACGACGACCTCGATCGCATCGGCGCGGCGCAGGTCATCGGGGTTCATGCCGTAGCGGCTGGGAAGATATTGATAAACCAGGGTCTTGGAATGGCCGCGCTCTTCCTGCGTCATGCCGCCGTCGCCCGTGGTGGTCGAGGTACCAGCGGCCGAAGCGCCACGGCCCAGAGCCTCTTTCGCCGGACCGGACAGCGCGCCAAAGGACATGCCCGCGATGGTCACCGGAATATCCAGATGGATCGGTTTCTTGGCATAGCGGGTGCCGAGCCAGACATCGGTCGAGCATTTCTCGCGGTAGCCTTCCAGCGGGTAACGGCTGATCGAGGCGCCAAGGAACAACAGGTCGTCGAAATGCGGCAGGCGGCGCTTGGACCCGCCGCCGCGGATGTCATAGATGCCGGTGGCCGCAGCGCGGCGGATCTCGGCGTTGACATCGTTGGAAAACGTCCAGGAATACTTCGGCGGGGTGTGGGGGAAATCGGTCATGATACCTCAGTACGCCTCGGCGTTGTCGACATTGAAGTTATAGAGCTTGCGGGCCGAACCGTAGCGCTTGAACTCTTCCGGCTTGGCCTTCCCCTCCGCCTCGCCGCGCTTCAGCAGATCGGCGAGGAGGGCCAGATGCTCCGGCCGCATCTCCTTTTCGATACAATCGGCGCCGAGCGACTTGACCGAACCGCGCACGAAAAGCCGCGCCTCGTAAAGGCTGTCACCCAAAGCCTCGCCTGCATCGCCGAGGACGACCATGTTGCCCGACTGCGCCATGAAACAGGACATGTGGCCGATGTTGCCGTGGACGACGATGTCGATGCCCTTCATCGAAATCCCGCAGCGCGAGGAGGCGTTGCCCTTGATCACCAAGAGGCCGCCATTGCCGGTCGCCCCGGCATATTGGCTGGCATCGCCGTCGATGATGACGGTGCCCGACATCATGTTTTCCGCAACCCCCGGCCCGGCCGAGCCCTTGATGCGGATCGTCGCCTGCTTGTTCATGCCCGCGCAGTAATAGCCCGTGGACCCGCGCACCGTGATCTCCACCGGCGCATCGACACCGGCGGCGATCGCATGGGCGCCCTTGGGATTGATCACCTCCCAATCGGTCATGTTGGTCTGCCCCTTGAGGGCGTGAAGCGAAGAGTTCAGCCCGCGCAGGCCGTCTTTCTCCAGATCATAGGTTTGCATGCGCTCAACGCTCCCAGAAGTAAACAGTGGCGGGCTCCGGCTCCCAGACCCGGGCAGTCTCGATGCCGGGCAGGCTGACGAGGGCGCGGTATTCGCTGCCGAAAGCCACATATTGATCGGTCTCCGCCATGACGGCGGGCTTGCAGGCGATCGGGTCGCGCACGACGCCGAAGCCGTTCTTGGTGCCGACGACGAAGGTGAAGAAGCCGTCCAGATCGGTCAGCGTCGCCTCCAAAGCATTGCCCAGCGTCTCGCCGGTCTGGATCTTGTGGCTGATGAAGGCGGCACCGACCTCGGTGTCATTCTCGGTCTCGAAACTCATGCCCAGCCGCTTCAGCTCGCGCCGCACGCCGTTGTGGTTCGACAGCGAGCCGTTGTGGACGAGGCACTGGTCCGACCCGGTGGAGAAAGGGTGCGCGCCCATCGTGGTCACCGCACTTTCGGTGGCCATGCGGGTGTGCCCGATGCCATGGGTGCCCGCCATCTTCGAGACGCCGAAACGGGCGGCCACGTCCTTGGGCAGGCCCACTTCCTTGAAGATCTCGATGCTTTCGCCCGCGCTCATCACCTTCATCCCGGGGCGCAGATGGGCCAGCGCCGTCCGCGCCGCCTCCAGCTGGGCCAGGGGCACTTCCAGCACGGCATGGGTGTCCTTGACCAGCATCAGGACCGGCTGGCCGATCGCATCCTTCAGCTCTTCATCGAGGTTGGCAAAGGCGGTCCAGGGTTCGGAGGATTGCACGGTGATCTTGCCCCGCCCCTCGCCCGCGCCCGAGTAAATCGCGATCCCCGCCGAATCCGGGCCCCGGTCGGTCATGGTGATCAGCATATCCGTCAGCATGGCGCCCAATTTCGGCTCCAGGCTCTTGTCCTTCAGAAACAGCCCGACGATGCCACACATGGTGAGTCTCCTTACACGTTTCCCGGACGCTAGCATTGCCCCGAAACGGAATCAACTGCGAGGAAACTTTTTTGACCTGAGTGCAAGCCCGCCCCGGTTGCTTGCCTATTTTGCAGGCAAGTCAGAGATTTCTTGACAGAATGTCGCAGCAAGGGTTTCCTCAAAGAAAACAAAATTGCCGGGAAGAGAAAAGGGCCAACGGCCAACCCGTCCGGCGCAAGGCCATAGGGAGGGAACATGTCAGACCTGGATCGAAGGATCGAGGCCATGCATCGCAGCGACACGCGGGTCGCCTGGGCGTTTGTCATCGGTCTCTGGTTCGCCATCATCTTCGTGGCCATCGCCACCTGGACTCTCGCGCCCAACGGCACGGCGCGCGTCCTCTTGCTGATCGCCGGCGCCGTGATCCTGGTGTTCAACACCGCGGCGATCATGGCGATGCTGCGCCATTACCGCGAGGATCGCGATTTCATGTATGGGCTCGACATCAAGTTCCTCGATGCGGCCAAAGCGGCGCGGAGGGGCTGATGGCGCGCTATGTCCCCCCCAAGCAAAGCAAGCTCAGCCAGCTGTTCGACGTGGTCGTCCTGATGGCCATGACCTTCGGCGCGCTTTACATCCCCCTGTTCATGGGCCTCGCCGGCGGGTCCAAATCGGTGCCCGAGGGCGCCGGCACGACCTGGGAGGCGATGGGCCAGAACCTGACCGAGATCGCGCAGTACAACGCGCTCGGCTTCAGCGACCCGGCCGCCGTCTCCGACATCATCAACGCGCGCTACGACTACAGCTTCTCCATCCTGGCCCTGCTGGTCATGGTCGTCATCATCATCGCCTATTACGCGCTGATGCTGAAATTCTCTGAAACCGAATACCGCGAAGTGATCGCGGAAAAGTTCGACGGGTGAGGGCGCCATGAGTTTCTGGAATTACGCGGAATATGCGGCCTGGGCGCTGTCGGCGCTGTTCGGGCTTTACATGGTGGTGGACTGGCTGAAAACCGACGCCGCCTATTCGGAAGAGATGCTGACCTCTTCCCGCGAGGGTGAGCTGGAAGCCATGACCGAAGCCCAGGGGGGTCATCATGGCTGATTTCGACATCACCTCGAAGACCATGGATGGCATGGGGCCGCATGGCACCAATGTCGGGCTGTTGCGCGTCCTTGGCCCGGCGCATGTCTGGGCCCTTGGCGTCGGCATCGTTCTGGTCGGCGAATACATGGGCTGGAACTTTGCCGTCGGCAAGGGCGGCGCCTATGCGGCGCTGATCGCCTGCTGGTTCGCGGGCATCCTCTACACCTGCGTGGCGATGATCGATTCCGAGGTCACCTCCACCGTCGCCGCCGCCGGCGGGCAATATACCCAAGCCAAGCATATCATCGGGCCCCTGATGGCCTTCAACGTCGGCCTCTACCTCGTCTTCGCCTATACGATGCTGGAGGCGGCGAATGCGATCACGGCGGGCTATCTCATCTCCGAGGTCGCAAGCCTGACCGGCTATGCCGGCACGCTGGACCAAAGGCCCTTCATCATTCTGGCCATCATGTTCCTGGCCTGGCTGAACTACCGCGGGGTGCTGGCGACGCTGACCTTCAACCTCGTCATCACCGCCATCGCCTTCGTGGCGATCCTGATCCTCTTCCTGTCGACCACCGGCCTCGTCGGCCCTTCGATGATGCACCATGCCGAGCTGATGTCCGGTCCCGCCGCCCTGCCCTATGGCTGGATCGGGGTTCTGGCCGCCATGCATTTCGGCCTCTGGTACTATCTCGGGATCGAGGGCACGACCCAGGCCGCCGAAGAGGTCCGCTCGCCCGCCCGCGCCCTGCCCTTCGGCACGCTGGCCGGGATCATGACCCTGCTGATCGCGGCGACGCTGACCTGGTATATCTGCGTCGGCCTGATCCCGTGGGAGTTCCTCGGCGACGGGGTCAACGGCTCGGTGGCGCCCTTGTTCGATGCGGCCCGCCTGACCCAGTCGCAACCCCTGATCTGGCTTCTGGGCATCGGCACGCTCTTTGCCACGCTCGCCTCGGCCAATGGTTGCATCAACGATGCCTCGCGGGCCTGGTTCGCGCTCGGGCGGGACAAGTACCTTCCCGGCTGGTTCGGCGCGGTTCATCCGAAGTTCCGCACCCCGTATCGGTCGATCATCTTCCTGGTGCCGATCGCCCTGGCCTTCGCGCTGAAGGCGCCGCTGGATCAGGTGGTCACCTTCTCGATCCTGTCGGGCCTTCTGGAATATACCTTCATGCCGCTCAACATGATCCTGTTCCGCAAGAAATGGCCGATGGGGTCGATCAAGCGCGGCTATGAACATCCGTTCCACCCGCTGCCCTCGGTCGTGCTTCTGAGCCTCTGCGCCGTGACCTTCTTCGCCGTCTTCCTCGGCTATGGCACGCAGCTGGTGGCGATGATCGCCTTCTACATCGTGGCCTCGCTGTGGTTCCACTTCTGGCGCTACCGCTTCGTGAGCCGGGCGGCGCAGTTCACCATGCCCTGGCCGCGCCCGAAAGGTTATTGAGCCCGCCCTCCCCGGCCCGCCCCTCCGGCGGGCCGGCGTTCCGAAAGGCCCCGGATGTCCCGTCTGATCCTCCTGCTCCTTGCCTTGGGCCTCGCGCTCTGGGCCATCACGACGCTCCGGGCGCTGGCCCGCGCCATCCCGGCCCGCAAGGCCGCCCGTGCCGGCTATTTCGCCGCCAGCGCCGGGCTGATGGGCGAGATCCGGACGCAGATCCAGCCGACTGGCTTTCCCCGCATCGCCGGGCGCTACCGTGGCCTGAAGGTCGATCTGCAGGCCCTGCCCGACAGCCTGGCCTTCCGCAAACTCCCCGCGCTCTGGGTCATGGTCACCCTGACCGAGCCGCAGCCCCTGCGCGGCGAGGCGCATGTCATGGCGCGGCCCGGCGGGCTGGAAAGCTTCTCCACCCATGCCGAGATGCCCTGCGACGTGGCCCTGCCGCCCGGCTTCCCGCCGCAAACCAGCCTGCGCTGCACCGATCCCGCCGCCCTGCCGTCCGAGGCGCTCTTCGCCCGCATCGCCCCGCTCTTCGCCGAACCGCGGGTGAAAGAGCTGGTCCTCTCGCCCAAGGGCCTCCGCCTGGTCTTTCTCGCCGAAGAGGCCGAGCGCAGCCGCTACCTGATCTTCCGCGACGCCGAACTCGGCCGCAGCCCCCTGGCCGCCGCCCGCCTGCAGAGCCTGCTCGCGGCGCTCTGCGACCTCCACTTCGCCCTGAACCCGATGAAAGCCACCGCATGACCCGCCCGCCGCATCCCTGGCTCGTCCTCGCCACCGCGCTCCTGCTGCCCGGCTGCGGCCAGGTCCTGAACCGTCAGCCGATGCGCGGCCTGATCTTCCTCTTCTTCATGCTGCTTCTGGGCAGCCTGACCGCGCTGACCGCCCCGCCAGAGGCCTCCGCCATCGGCCGCATCGCCGGCGGGATCTTCGTCTACGCCCTCTCGATCCCCGACGCCTACCGCACCGCCCGCCTGCGCTGGACCCTGTGGCACCGCGCGCAAACCACCGCCTGACCCTTCATCGGTCCTTAAAATATCCCACCGGAGGTCCGGAGGGAGTGAAACCCTCCGGGGCCAGCCCAGGGCACTCCCTCTCCCGCGCCTCAGAGCGCGGGGTGGGCGGGTGGGAGCGCTCTGAGGCGCGCTTCACCCCTGCGGATAGGCGATCACCGACAGATACCGCGCCGGCAGCTTGGTCAGCGTCTCGGGCCCGTGCCTTGCATCGGCGTCGAAGAACAGGCTGTCGCCGGGCTTCAACTCGAACAGCTTGTCGCCATGCCGGTAGGTCACCTCGCCCTCCAGCATGTACAACAGCTCCAGCCCCTCGTGCTGAAAGGTCGGAAACACATCCGCCTCGGTCGAGAGCGTGATCAGGTAAGGCTCCACCACCACCCCGGAATTGTTCGAGCCGATATGGCCCAAAAGGTTATACTGATGCCCCGCCCGCGTGCCGCGCCGTTCCACCTCGATATGGTCGCCCGCCTGCACATGCTGGACCTCGCGCCGCTCCTCGTAGGATTTGAAGAAGGCGGTCACCGGCACAGAAAAGGCATGGCTCAAGACCTGCAGCGTGGTCAGCGAGGGCGAGGTGATGCCATTCTCGATCTTCGACAGCATGCCGATCGACAGGCCGGTGATCTGCGCCAGATCCGCCACCGTCAGCCCCTGCTGGCGACGAAAGGCGCGCACTTCGCGCCCGATCGCCGCCTCCAGATTGCGTTCGGAAATGTCGCGGACCTTGTGGGGGTCCTGACTGAGGGTCGGCTTGCCACGCGGCACGAAATTGCTGTCTTCGGTCATGCTTTTCGCTGAATGAGGGGCGGTTTTTTTCACTATAGGAAAGAAAACCGCCCAGCGACAAGTTAAACCGTCACAAAACCGACCGCGCCGCCGTGATCAGCGCATGACGCAGGCTTTCTGCCGAAGAGCGCGGCCCGTAAAGCGTCAAAACCGTCTCGGAGCGCTTGATCAGATAGCAGCCCAGATGTTCGATCACCGTGCGCCGCGCCGCCCCCTCGGGCGCGAGGGCCAAGTCGAAATTCGACAGACGCTCCATCACCCGGACCAGATCCGGCCCGGAGAGGTCAAGCCGCACCCAGGCATCGGTCTGTTCGGTGATCGAGGCCGCAGAACCGAAGATCGCCAGCAGATGGGCGCGGACATCCTCGTGGGAGGCGAAGGGCGCCTCGACCATCCACATCTCGGGCGTGATCCAGAAGGCGCCATAAACGGCACCCTGCGCGAAAGCCTCCACGCCCGGCAGCGGCAGGCCCGAACCGGCGGCAAGCGCCTGCACCTCGGCCTCGCGCCCGCGGCGCAGGGCCAGGGAGGCCAGCGCCACATCGGCGCGTTCGGTCAGGGTCCAGGGGCCGATACGCTCCACCACGGGGGCGGCATGGCCAAGGGCGGTCAGCGGTTTCAGGATGAAATCAGGCACGAAGACGCTCCCCTTCCGGGTCGATGAAATGCGGGCTGACGATTTCCACTTCGGTATCGGTCCCGGCCAAGAGGTTGACAACGCGCAGCTTTTCCCCCAGCCGCGCCGCGCCGTTTTTCAGGTAGCCGAGCGCGATGTAATGCCCCAGATGCGGCGAATAGACCAGCGAGGTCAGCCAGCCGTCGTCATTCTCCGCCGTGGCGGCAGCGCCGGTCTTCAGGAAATGGCTGCCCGCCTTCAGGGCGTCGGAGGGGTTGACCGGCTTGACGCCTACCAGGCGCAGCCCATCCTCGCGCAGCATCGCCTCGCGCCGCGACAGCTTCGCGCCGATCGCATCCTTCTTGGCCGAGACCATCTTGCCCAGCCCCATGTTGAGCGCCGTCGAGGTGCCATTGAGCTCATTGCCCGCGACATGGCCCTTTTCGACCCGCATCACGCCCAAAGCCTCCGTGCCATAGACCACGGCATCGAACTCGGCCCCCGCCTCCATCAGCTTCCTTATCATCGCATCGCCATAGCGGGTCGGCACCGCGATCTCATAGGCCAATTCGCCGGAAAAGCTGATCCGGAACAGCCGCGCCCGCAACCCGCCGACCGTGATCTCGCCCGCGCCCATATAGGGGAAGGCCGCGTCGGAAATGTCCTGATCCACCAGTTTTTGCAGCAATTTCCGCGCATTGGGCCCGGCGACCGAGAATTGCGCCCAGGCTTCCGTGGTGGAAATCAGCTGCACATCCATGTCCGGCCACAGGACTTGGCGGCAGAACTCCAGATGGCGGAAGACGGTGACGGCATTGGCGGTCGTCGTCGTCATCACATATTCATTCTGGCCCATCCGCGCCGTGGTGCCATCGTCGAACACCATGCCATCCTCGCGCAGCATCAGGCCGTAGCGGCATTTGCCGATGGCGAGGGTGCTGAACGTATTGGCATAGACCCGGTCGAGGAAAGCCCCGGCATCGGTGCCCTGAATGTCGATCTTGCCCAGCGTCGTCACATCGCAGATGCCAACCGATTTCCGCGTCGCCAGAACCTCGCGGTCGACCGATTGCCGCCACTCCGTCTCCCCCGCTTTCGGCACCCATTGCGTGCGCAGCCAATAGCCGACCTCGACAAAGGTCGCGCCCTGTTCGCTGGCCCACCTGTGCGAGGGCGTCAGGCGGAAAGGCTTGAAATCGCGGCCCCGCGCCCTGCCGCCCAAAGCGCCCATCGCAACCGGCGTATAGGGCGGGCGGTAGATCGTGGTGCCGGTCTCGGGGATCGGCTTGCCGGTCAGTTCGGCCATGACCGCCAGCCCCAGCACATTGCCGGTCTTGCCCTGATCGGTCGCCATGCCAAGCGTGGTATAGCGTTTCAGATGCTCGACCGAGGTGAAATTCTCCTGATGCGCCAGCTTGATGTCCTTGACGGTGACATCGTTCTGCGGGTCGATCCAGGCGCGGCTGGCGCCCTTGACGAACCACAGGGGCTTGATCGCGACCGGCGCATCCTCGGCCTTCGGCAGATCGGCGGCGGGGGCGCTGCGGCCCAGACCCTCCAAAACCTGCCGCGCCACGGCGTCGCCCGTGACCAGCGCGCCATGGGTGGACATCGCTCCTGCCGCAGCCCCGGCGACGGAGAGGTTGGCAGGCCCGCCCTCGCCCGGCACGAAGGCCGCGATATCCTCGCGCCAGACCGGGCGCGAGCGGTGGTGCGAGGTGATGTTCACATTGGGGTTCCAGCCGCCCGAGACGCCAAGCGCATTGGCCCTGATCACCTCGGTCTTGCCATTGGCCAGCCGCACCGTGATGGAGGAAAGGCCAAGCCGCCCCTCGCTGTCCACCACTTCCGCCCCGCGCAGGTGGCGGATGCCGGGCAGAAGCGCGCCGCCCTCGCGGCTGTCGATCACCGCCACCACGTCGACGCCCTTGGCCTGCAGATCAAGAGCGGTTCGCAAGCCATCGTCATTGTTGGTGAAAACCGCCGTGCGGTCGCCGACCGAGACGCCCCAGCGGTTGGCATAGGCGCGCAAGGCGCCCGCCAGCATGATGCCCGGACGGTCGTTGTTCTCAAACGCGATCGGGCGTTCGGTGGCGCCCCCGGCAAGGATCGCGCGCGCCGAATAGATCCGCCAGAAGGTCTGGCGCGGCTTGTGGGCCAGCGGCACGGCGAGGTGATCGGAGACCCGCTCCACCGCGCCATAGATGCCGTGGTCGAAGGCGCCGACAACCGTGGTGCGGCGCATCAGGCGGACGTTGGGTATGGTGGCGAGTTCGGCCACCGCGGCGGCCGCCCAGTCTGCGCCGCTCTGGTCACCCAGGGCGAAGGTTTCGGCATTGAGCCGCCCGCCCATCCGGAAATCCTCATCGGCGAGGATCACGCGGGCGCCCGCGCGACCCGCGGTCAGGGCCGCCGACAGGCCGGCAGGCCCGGCGCCGATGATCAGGATATCGCAGTGCAGGAAGCCCTTGTCGTACTGGTCGGGGTCCTCGACCCGGTTCAGCGTGCCAAGCCCAGCGGCGCGGCGGATGATCGGCTCATAGACCTTTTCCCAGAAGGAGGCGGGCCACATGAAGGTCTTGTAGTAGAACCCGGCGGTGAAGAAGCTGTTGAAGCGGTCGTTGATCGACAGGGCGTCGAATTTCAGGCTCGGCCAACGGTTCTGGCTTTGCGCGGTGAGGCCGTCGAACAGCTCGGCCACGGTGGCGCGGGTGTTCGGCTCTTGCCGGGCGCCGGAGCGCAGTTCGACGAGGGCATTGGGCTCCTCGGAACCCGCCGAGATCGGGCCGCGCGGGCGGTGGTACTTGAAGCTGCGCCCCATCAGGCGGACGCCATTGGCCAGAAGGGCGGAGGCGAGGGTGTCGCCGGGATGGCCGGTGAAGGATTTGCCGTCGAACTGGAAGTTCAGCCTGGTCTTGCGGTCAATCTGACCAGCGGCAAGGGTCTCGGCAATGCGGTTGGATTGGGTCATTTGGAACGCCCCTCGGCCCGTGCCACGTCGCGCGCCAGTTCGGCCGCGACGATCTCATGCGTCAGGGTGTTGCGGGTGACGACCAGCCAGGAGCGGTCGCCCTGTTCGTGATACCAAAGTTCGCGGTGTAGCCCCGCCGGATTGTCGCGCAGATAGGCGTAGTCGTGCATCTCTTCCAAGGAGGCCGTCATGCCGTCGGGTCGCTGGATCAGGCTGGCGTCGCCGAGATAGACGAATTCCTGCGCGTCGCGGGGGCCGAGGATGGGATGGGGGATGATCATGTCAGGGCTCGCGTTTGGGAGGCGTGGAACGCTCCGCGGGGAGTATTTGGGCAGAGGGCAAGGGCGCGCATCAGTGCAGGTTCGGCGTGGCGCCCTGGCCCTTTTCATCGATCATCAGGCCCTTGAGGAAGCGATCGAAGCGGTAGGCCGTGGCGGTCTTGTGCGGCGTGTCGGTGGCCAGGAGATGGGCAAAGCACCAGCCCGAGGCCGGGGTGGCCTTGAAGCCGCCATAGCACCAGCCGCCGTTGAAATAGAGGCCCTCGACGTGGGTCTTGTCGATGATGGGGGAGCCGTCCATCGACATGTCCATGACGCCGCCCCAGGCGCGCAAGAGGCGGGCGCGGCCGAGCATCGGCATCAGGGCCATGCCGCCCTCGATCACATCCTCGATCACCGGCAGGTTGCCGCGTTGGGCGTAGGAATTGTAGCCGTCGATGTCGCCGCCGAAGACGAGGCCGCCCTTGTCGGACTGGCTGACGTAGAAATGCCCAGCGCCGAAGGTCATCACCCCGTCGATCAGCGGTTTGAGGCCCTCTGAGACGAAGGCCTGCAGCACATGGCTTTCCATCGGCAGGCGCATGCCGGCGTGAGACATGACGCGGGAGGAGGAGCCTGCCACTGCCACGCCGACCTTCTTGGCGCCGATGAAGCCCTTGGTGGTTTCGACCCCGAGGATGCGGCCATTCTCGATCCGCATGCCGGTGACTTCGCAGTTCTGGATCAGATCGACACCCCGGCTGTCGGCGCCCCTTGCATAGCCCCAGGCCACGGCATCATGGCGCACCGTGCCGCCCCGCCGCTGCATCAGGGCGCCCTTGATCGGAAAGCGGGCGTCGTCGAAATTCAGGAAGGGATACATGGCCTTGACCTGATCGCGGTTCAGAAGCTCGGCATCCGCGCCGTTCAGGATCATCGCATTGCCGCGCCGTGTGGCGGCATCGCGGGCGGCATCGGTATGGATCAGGTTGATGATGCCGCGCTGTGACACCATCGCGTTGTAGTTGAAATCCTGCTCCAGCCCTTCCCAGAGCTTCAGCGAGAATTCGTAGAAGGGCTCATTGCCGTCCAGAAGGTAGTTCGACCGGATGATCGTGGTGTTGCGCCCGACATTGCCGCCGCCGAGATAGCCCTTCTCGACCACCGCGATCCGCGCCTGCCTGAACTCTTTCGCGAGGTAATAGGCCGTGGCCAGCCCATGCCCGCCACCGCCGACGATGACGTAATCATAGGCGGCCTGCGGCGCCGGGTCGCGCCAGGCCTGGGTCCAGCCCTTGTGGCCGGTCAGGGCCTCTTTCAGGATCCGAAAGCCGGAATAGCGCATCATCATCTCTCCTTCGCTGCGACGAACCTAGCGCGCATCGGCGCGGTCCACAGCGTGATTTCCGCCAAGTCATGTCTGATTTCAGCCATCCCGGTTCACCAGCATCCGGGCGGCGCGGCGGAAGGTCGCCATGATCTCCTCCCGCATCGGCGCGGCGATGCGGGTGTCGGCCATGGCCTCGGCCATCGCCTCCAGCCAGGCCTCGGCCTCCTGCGGGCGGATCGGCAGATGGGCGTGGATCTCGCGCAGGTTCATCGCGCCGCGGGCTTCGACATAATAGCGCCGCCCGCCAAAGAAGCCGGAGAGAAAGTCGAACTGGGCGGCGCGGGCATGGTCGAGGCCATGGCCCTGCTGGTGCAGTTTCAGGATCGCCGCCGCCTCGGGCCGGGTCTCGATCAGGTCATAGAACCGGGCGACGAGCGCCCGCACCGCCGCCTCGCCACCGATCCTGTCGATCATCGGCTCCATCAGCTTTGCGGCCGGGTCTTCTTCGGGTCATAGGCCGAAAGAGTGGTGACCAAAGCCGGAAGGCGCTTCTGCTGGCCGTCAAGTTTGCCGACCTCCAGCGCGGTGCCGGGTTCGGCATGGGCGACATCGACCCGCGCCAGGGCGATCTGCTTGCCCAGAAGCGGCGAGCGCATGGCCGAGCAGACGACCCCGACCCTGGCCCGCCCGAGGTGCAGCGTGTCGCCATGGCCAACGTCGGTGGCGGCATCGACCTCCAGCCCGACGAATTTGCGCGAGGGGTGGTCCTTGCGGCGGATCAGTGCGTCACGGCCGATGAAATCATCCGGCTTGGACTTGAGCGGCACGGTGAAGCCGATGCCAGCCTCGAAAGGGTCGGTCTCGTCGCTGAAATCATAGCCGGCGAAAATCAACCCGGCCTCGATCCGCACCATATCCAGCGCCAGAAGGCCCATCGGGCGGATGCCAAGGTCGGCCCCCGCCTCCATCACCGCATCGTAGACCGCCACGGCATCCTTCGGGTGGCAGAAAATCTCATAGCCCAGTTCCCCGGTGTAGCCGGTGCGCGAGGCGACAAGGGGCGCCCCGGTCGGCCCCTGCAGGCGGGCGACGGTATGGCGGAACCAGCCGAGTTCCTCCAGACTGGCCTGGGCCGGCGCGGTCCAGATGATCCGCTTCAGGATCTCACGGCTGTTCGGGCCCTGGACGGCGAGGTTGTGCAGCTGGTCGGTGCTGCTGCGCACCATCACCTTCAACCCCAGCTTTTCCGCCTGTTGCCGCAGCCAGACCCCGCCGAAATCATCGCCACCGATCCAGCGGAAATTGTCGCGGCCAAGGCGGTACAGCGTGCCGTCATCGATCATCCCGCCGTGTTCATAGCACATGGCGGAATAGACCACCTGCCCCACGGCGAGCTTTTTCACATCGCGGGTCAGGGTATATTGCATCAGCGCCTCGGCATCCGGGCCGGTCACCTCGAACTTGCGCAGGGGGGAAAGGTCGATGGCCACGGCGGCCTGGCGGCAGGCCCAGTATTCCTCGATCGGGCCTGCGGCGGCATAGGCATTGGGCAGCCAATAGCCGCGGTATTCCACCATGTTGCGGGTGCGGGCCGAGGTCGCGGGGTGAAAGGCGGTCTCTTTGGTCATCTGCGGCTCCGCATCGGGCATGGGGCGCCAGGCCGTGGCGCGCTGGAAGGGTTCGGCACCGGCATAGGTGCGGATGTGGATATCCGACAGATACCAGCCATTGGCGGGCGAGGTGTCATCCGGGCAGGAGGAGTTGACGCAGACCAGATCGGTCAGCGCGCGGAAGAGGACGTAATCGCCCGGCCGGCTCCAGGGCTCATCGGCGATCAGCACGCCATGCGCGTCGATCGCGGTGTTGAAGAAGAGATTCACCGCCATCCAGCCGGGCCTTGCGCCCACCCCATGCGGGGCCAGCGCCGCGTTGAAATTGTCCGAGCAGTTGACATGGCCGGGATAGCCGATCTCGTCGTAATATTTCGCGGCACAGGCCATCGCAAAGGCGTCATGACGGCCCACGGTGTCCTGGATGACCTCGACCAGCGGTTCCCAGTCCTGATCGTAGTATTTGGCGTGGAGACCCGGCATCGAATAGGCATGGCCCATCAAGGTGCGCGAGGTGGTGACATCCAGGGGATGGGCGATCCCCCGATCCAGCTTGCGCGCCGAAAAGCATTGGAAATCGGTGCATTGGCGGCCATCGACATCGATGATCTGGATATAGTCGCCCGCCTTGACGTGATAGGCCCGGGCGGTGGCGGCCTTCACCCGCAGATCAAGGGTCGGCTCGGCCAAAGGCTCGGGCAGGTCATGCAGCGCGGCCCAGCCGGGATTGGCGCGGTCGATGGTCAGGATCAGGGGCGTCAGGGTGGACTGCGCATCGGGCGACATCGGCGCGCCCGGCGCGGCGAGGATCAGGCTGCCCGCCCGCCCGGCGGTGAAGCTTGCCTGAGATCCCGCGGGCGACGCCTCGCCAAAAAGCCCGAGAGCCCTGGCCCGGCCCAGATCGATGCCGCGCCGCGCAAGGCCCGCGCGCAGCCGCGCCATGCCGGGGCCGCCCGCGGAGACCAGCGCCTGCAGCCCCTCGCCCGTGCAATCGGCCGCCACGCCCAGGATCGTCGGATCGATCACGCCCGCCGCATCCGCCACCAGAACCTCGGCGCGCTGTCCGCCCTCAACATTGGTCACGCTGATCCGGTCGCCCTCATCCAGCGCGACCAGCAGCGCCCCACCGCCTGGCACCTCGTACCGTTCATGCCCCGAACGGCGGCGCGCGGCCTCGGGGATCAGGATCTGGCTGGGCTTCGGCGGGCCGGGCCGAACCGAGGGATAGGCACTGTCAAGCATGGACATTCTCCGCGCCAGTTTTAACGCATGTAAAACTTGTTCATCCTCAAGAATAACACGTCACAAGGACCGCACAAGCCGGGCCAAGGGCGCAACACGATTTTTCGTCGAAAAATCGGGTTCAGCGGTCTGGCGGCTGCGCCCCGGACAGGCCGCGCAAGCCCGCCAGCGCCTTGCGTTCGTTCTGCGGGCTGACCCCGAACGCCTCGGCATAATGCCGCGCCATCGGACCAGAGCGGGGATAGCCGACCGAGGCCGCAATCTCGGTCAGGGAATCGTCGGAATAAAGCACGCGCTGGCGCGCCTTGGCCAGCCGGATCAGGCGGTAATAGCGCAGGGGGCTCTGCCCGGTTTCGCGCTTGAACAGGCGTTCGAAGTTGCGCTCGGACATGTCCACCGCATCGGCGACGTCAGGAATGCGCAGAGGGTCCTCGATATGGGCGTCGAAAAGCTGGATCGCGGTGCGGATCGGCGGCGGCAGGGCATCGGCGGTGCCCGCGCCGCGCTGCACCGGCACTTTCTGGCGGGCATCCTCGTCGCGCACGAAAGGGTGCTGGAACCAGCAGGCGACCTCGGTCGTCGCGGCACGGCCCAGCCGCTCCTCGATCAGGCGCAACATCAGATCGAAGACCGCCCCGGCCCCCGAGGCGGTGATCCGCCGCCGGTCGCGCACGATCACGGTTTCCTCGGCGGCGATCTGCGCAAACTCGGCCTTGAAGGCGCTTTCATAGCACCAATGGACCGAGCAGCGATGCCCCTCCATCACGCCCGCCCGCACCAGGGGGAAGATCCCGCCCGAAAAGGCCCCAATCACCACCCCGGCCCGGTCCATCCGCCGCAGGACGGCGGGCGAGCGGCGGGCATCGCTGAAACTGCCGGTCGGCGGCGACAGAAGGTAGATCTGGTCCAGCCCCTGCGCCTCTTCCAGCGTCAGGTCCGGTGTGAAGCGCACCTCGGCGGAGGAGCGCACCGGCGCTGCCGTCTCGCCCAGAAGCACCCAGGAAAAGGCCCTTGTCCCGGTGATCTCGTTGGCCGCGCGCAAAGGCTCGATCGCCGAGGTCAGGCAGGCCATCGGAAAGCCGGGGAACATCAGGAACCCCAGTTTCAGCGGCTTTTCCATCAGAGATCCGGCCACCAGCCCGGCGAGGTCGGCGCGCCGTCATCGTACTTCGACAGCCACTCCACCATCATCTTGCGGTTGCGCTCGAAGCCCTTGTAGGTCGCAAGCTCCACCGGCAGATCGCGCATCACCCGGTGCAGGCGGCGGCCCCATTTCGGCACCGTCACCAGTTCCTCGAACTTGCCGAGGTAGGCGCGGATCGAAAAGGCGATGGCGTTGGAGCGCGGCAGCCGGAAAAGGGCCTGCAACTCCACTCGCAGATGCTGGCGGTGGCCGAAAGTCTCTGGCGTGATCGTGGTCTTGGTCGGGCCCCATTTCGGGTAATGCTCGGGGCTGGTGTCCAGAAGCGGGTCCACCGTCATCGTCCAGTTGAAGCGGCGGACCGGCGCGCCCTGTTGCAGCTTCAACAGAAACTTCAGCGCCCGATCGAAGACCTGCATCTCATGCGCCAAGGGCACCGGCGCGTGCCATTCCATGAAATTCATGCCGACGTCGAAATCAAGGCTCCAGTCGGCCTGGGTCGTCACCATGCCGGCATCCATCCAGAGGTTGCCATCCCTTTCATCCTGCAAGGAAAAATCGCCCTGCATCTGGCGGGTGATATATTCCATCGGCCCGTAAGGCAGGGTGCTGTCATCGAGGAAAGTGAACGTCTGGTCGATCCCCAAGGGCCGGTTGATCCAGTGCCACCGGTCGCCGTTCTTGTGAAGCGAAAACCACTGCGGGTAATCCCGCGCGTTGCTTTCCATGATCAGTTCCAGAAGATCCCAACCCGCCAGCGTCATATGCGGCAGGCTCTGGCAGCGCAGGGGGTCCTCGGCCAGCACCTTGGCGCGGTCGATCATCTCGGAGACATAATGCTCGTCCACATCGAAGGTCTTCTCGAAGACCGAACCCACCCGCCCCGGCACATGCGGCTCGATATTGACCGAATACATGTATTCGTCGCGGTCGAAGGGAAAGGGAAAGCGGCGGACGGCGGCCGGGGAGTTCTTGTAGGTGAAATCCTCGCGGAAGGTCTCGTTCCGGAAGAAGTCGTCGAAGGCAGGTTTGAAATCGAGGCTCATCTGGCGCTCCTATCGGTCAAGGACGAGGGTTTTGCCCTCGAACCGGGAAACACAGGGCATGATCTTGGCCCCCGCCGCCTGCTCTTCGGGCGAAAGCCAGTGGTCGCGGTGCAGGATCTTGCCGTCGCAGGCGATCACCTTCGTCTCGCATTGGCCACAGGCGCCGCCACGGCAGAGGTAGGGCGCATCGACCCCGGCGGCCTCTATCGCCTCGAGGAGGCTCTGATGCGTGCCGACGGTGACCGTCTTGCCCGAGGCGGCAAGCGCGGCAGTGAAGACGGCGCCGGTGCCGGGGGCGAGGAACTCCTCGAAATGCACGGCCTGGGCGGGCCAGCCGGCGGCCTCGGCGGAGCGGCGGACCCAGGCGATCATGCCCTTCGGCCCGCAGACGTAAAGATGGGTGCCGATCGGCTGGCGGGTCAAGAGATCCTCCAGCGCAATGGCCTGGCCGTTGTCGTCAAAGTAAAGTTGCGCGCGTGTCCCATGCCCGGCCTGCAGCTCTGCCCCATAGGCGCAAAGGCTCTCGTTGCGCGCGGCGTAATGCAGTTCGAACCTGCCGCCGAAATGCGCCAATTGCTTGATCTGCGCCAGAAACGGCGTGATGCCGATGCCGCCTGCGATCATCAGATGCTTGCGCGCGCGGCCGTCGAGCGGGAAGAAATTCAGCGGATGGCTGATCACCATCTCCATCCCCGGCACCACCTCGCGGTGCATGTAAAGCGAGCCACCACGGCCTGCATCATCGCGCCGCACGCTGATCTCGTAGCCCGAACGATCCTCGGGGTCGGACATCAAGGAATAGGGGTTCAGCCGCCGCGTGCCCTGATCCTCCATCTCGACCACGACATGGGCGCCGCCGGAAAAGGCCGGCAAGGGCGCGCCATCCCGGCTGACAAAGCGAAAGCGGGTGATCAGGTCGTTGACCTTGACCACCTCGGCCACCTTGACGAAAAGCTTGGCCCCGCCGCTCATTTGAACCGCTCCACCGCTTCGGGGACCAGCCCCGGGTCCTCGGCGTCGATGTTCACGCCCTGAAAGGCCGCGATCCGGCGCGAGTAATGGTCGCGCACGAAAAGATGCAAGCCGCAATGGCTGCAGACGAAAGGATCGGTCGCCACGTTTTCGGTAATCCCCTTGCAATGGACGCATTGCACCCGGCGCAGGGTCGAGCCGCGATGCTCTTTCTGGATGGCGGCAAAGGGAAAGCCGGTCGCCATGATCTCGCGCTCGGCCTGGCCGATCAGCCCCTCGGTCCCGGCAAGGTAGAACTGGGTGCCCATATGCGCCTCGCCCACCACCTTCTGCAGGCGCGGCATCAGCGCGGGAATGGTCGGCGCCCGGTAAGCGATCGAGGCTCCCAAGGCCCGCAACCCGGCCCATTGATCCGTGCCATTCGGCCCCGGCACATAAAGGATATGCATCGCGGCCAGCATCGCCGCCGCATCGGGGGCGCGGGCCAGCATCTCGGTCACCGCCTCCGCCCCCTCGCCATCGGCAATGACCAGATGCGCGCGCCCCGGCCGGGCCTCAAGCTCCGCATAAACCGGCCTGCTCTTGATCGAAGGGGGGAAGCTGGTCTTGCTCATCATCCTGCCTGAACCTGGTCTTTCATACTTGCGCAAATATCCCCGCCGGAGGCCCCGGTCTGCCCGGGGCGCCCCGGCCGGGCCTTCAGCCCTGCACCGTCCGCCGCTTCTTGTCGATGTCGTAGAAGGGAAGGCTGTGCGTCGTGGCCTTGATCGGCCCATGGGTGCCGCAATGCACCACCAGTTCGGTGCCGTTGTTGGCGCAATCGACCGGCAGGCGGGCAATGGCGACGGTGTGCTGGTTCAGGCTGGAATGCATGGCTTGCGTAACCACGCCGACCTGCTTGCCGCCCTGCATCACCGGCGCGCCATTGCCGGGGGCGTTGATCCCCTCCAGCTTCAGCCCCCAGATCTTGAACCGCTCGCGGCCCTTCAGCCGGTAATGCTCCTCTGCCCCCCGGAAGCCGACCTTGCCGGGCGAGACGGTGAAATCGAGGCCAAGCTCCCACAAGGTGTCGCCCGGGCCTTCGTTTTCAAAGGGATACATCTCGGAATTGTCGAAGGGGAAGAACAGAAGATAGCTCTCGGTCCGCAGCAGGTCCAGCGTGGTGAAGCGGCAGGGGATGATCCCCATCGCAGCGCCCTCTTCGAGGATGCGGTCCCAGATCATGCCGGCATCCTGGCCACGGCAGAAGATCTCATAGCCGCGCTCGCCGGTATAGCCGGTCCGGCTCAGCGTGATCGGCTTGCCGAAAAGCGAGGTGCCCATATGGCTGAAATAGCCCAGTTGCCGCACGCCGGGGATGTGCTTTTCCAGGTAATCCACCGCCAGCGGGCCTTGCAGCGACAGATCATGCAGGTTGTCGTCAAAGCGGATCGAGACGTCGCGGCCGGTCGCAGCCATGGTCAGCTGCTCATGCCCCTGCCCCGAGCCATGCACCACGGTGAAGCTGTTCGGCCCGAAGCGGTAGATCACGCAGTCGTCGATGAACTTGCCCGCATCGTTGAGCATGCAGGCATAGACCGCCCGCCCCGGCATCAGCTTTTCCATGTTCCGCGTCGTGGCGCGTTCGATCACATGGCTGGCGGCCGGGCCCGAGATATGGACCTTCTTCAGCCCCGAGACATCCATCAACCCGGCCTTGGTCCGGATCGCCAGATACTCCTGTTCGGGGTCCGCGTCATAGGACCAGGCGGTGCCCATGCCCGACCAGTCTTCAAGGTTGGAACCCAGGGCCCGGTGCCGGTCGCCCAAGGTCGAGAATCGCCAGGAATTCGTCATGATACCCCCCGTTTTCGGTGATTTGGACGAAGTTTGCGAGGGCACCTGCGAAAAAGCAATACTCAAGTGCAACATATTTTCTTCTCAGAAAACAAACGCCGACTTCGGATGAAAAAAGGGGCGCCACGCGGGGCGCCCCTTTTCGGGATCAGACGGGTCTCAGGCGGGCAGGACGAAGAACCAATTGGCCCAAAGCACCACCGCCGCCCCCAGAAGCAGCGCGAGGTAGGGCAGCATGCCCGCCTTGCGCTCGCCCATCTCGCCATCCTTCAGGCCCAGCTCGGCCATGGCCTCCGCCGGGAAGCGGCCGCCGTCCTGCGCATAGTGGCGATAGGCGAAGACCGGGATGATCAGCGCCGCGAAGATCAGCCCGGCCCAGAGCGCGTTGGAATAGCCCCAGACCTTGGCCCCGGCGCCGAGGAACAGCGCGTTGACGAAGGCCAGCACGGTGTTGATCCCGATCAGAACCGCCGGCGCCTTCCACGGCCGCGCGATATGGCCGCTGTCGATGCGGTGGATCCAGCCGGCGTTGAGGTTGAGGAAGTTGAACAGGATATAGCCCACGTTCGAGATCGCCAGAACGTAGAAATACCCGCCCGCATCCGAGGCCAGCGCCAGAAGGAAGAGGTTGAAGCAGAAGTCGGTCCACATCGCCCCCGTCGGCGCGCCGTGGTCGTTCACATGGCTCAGATAGCGCGGCAGCCAACCGTCCTTCGAGCCCTGGTAAAGCGTGCGCGACGAGCCCGCCATCGCGGTCATGATCGCAAGGAACAGGCCGAGGATCATCAGGATCACGAAGATCTGCGTCACCACCCGATGGCCACCCGCCATGTTGCCAAGCGCCTCGGCGACACCGGTGCCGTCCACGATGCCCGGCGCCAGCATGCCGCCCTGCCCCAGCACGCCCTGGAAGGTATAGGGGATGATGAAGAAGAAGACGCAGCAGAGCAGGCCCGAGAAGAAGATCGCCTTGAAGGTGTCGCGCTGCGGGTCCTTCAGTTCCGAGGTATAGCAAACCGCCGTCTCGAACCCATAGGTCGACCAGGCCGCGATATACATCCCGCCGAGGAACAGCGTCCAGCCGCCAAGGTTCCACAAACCGTCCACGCCCGAATAGGAGGCCGTCGGCGGCACGATCCCGGTGACATTGGCCGACTGGATCGCCCCGGTGAAGATCGGGTAAAGCCCGACCAGCAGCAGAGGCACCAGCACGATGATCGCCAGCACCCGTTGCGCCGAGGCGGTCGAAGCGATGCCGCGGTGCTGGATGCCGAACATCACCAGCATCAGGACCGCGCCCACCACGAAGGTGGAGTTGAAATGCAGGGCGCCAAGGCCCGGGATGCTGAAGCTCAGGGCCTCCCAGGTGCGGATGGCCGGGGTCAGCGCCGCCACCCCGTCGGCCGAGGCCACCGCGGTGATCGCATCGGCCGGCGCCGTGCCGGCATGGGCTGCGATGTAGTCCACCACCGCCTGGGTCGAGGCGGTGTAATCCGCCGCATGGGCCGTGACCCAGGCCATGACCGCCGCCGAATCCGCCGCCGGGATCGGGAACAGCGCATTCAGGATATAGCCCGCCGCGATGACCGACCCGAGCGAGAGCACCGGGCTCCAGGCGAACCAGTTGCACCAGACCGACAGGGGCGCGATCAGCTTGGAATAGCGCAGCCAGGCCGTGGCGCCATAGATCGAGGTGCCGCCCGACTTGTTGCCGAACATCCCCGCCATCTCGGCATAGGTGAAGCTTTGCAGAAAGCCCATGATCATCGAAATGATCCAGACGAGGAAGGCCGCCTTGCCCGCCACCCCGGCAATCCCGCCGATCGAGAACAGAACCAGGGGCGGCACCCCCGCCGCAACCCAGAACGCACCCTTCCAGTCCAGCGCCCGCACCAGCTGCCCCGCACTCGAGGCGGTGCCCGTGCTGGACACACTTGTCTCCATCGTCATCTCATTCCCTCTCCCGCTGTGTTTTTGCCCGCGCCAGGCCTGAGGATGGCCGCGCATTCGCACCGGGTTCGCCCCGGATGAGGCAACAAAAACATGAAGACGAAATTAACGCTACAAAATTTTAATCCTCGGAATATTTGTTTACCCGACACTTGGCGCCTGGGTCAGAATTGCCGCAAAACGCAGCAAAAAGCCCGGCGCCATCAGGTGCCGGGCCTTGCGATGGTCAGACTTGCGGTCCGGGGGCACTCAATTCTTGAGGTAGCTCTCCATCGAATCCTCCAGCGCGTCCTTCCAGGGCGTGTGGTGGATCGGCGCCATCGAGCCGGTGATCACCGATTTATAGGCATGGTCGCGGAAGGTCATGATGCCCTCGGCCTTGTGATGCTTCCATTCGAAGAAGGCCTCGCAGGCGCCGTCGACGTCGAAAGAGGGGTAGTCGGTCTCGGCGATCAGCTCTTTGACATAATCGCCCTGGTAGTGGATCGCGTCATGGGCGTCCTTGCCGGCATCCTCGCCCGCGACACGGTCGGTCACGTCCTTGAGCAGAACCGCCTTGTCGGCGGGAATGGCGATCCGGCCGAGGATCACGTCGCGCACCCACCAGGCCTGGGCGTCGAACATGTTGAAGGTGAACCACTGGTCCTGCATCCCGATGTAGAAGAGCTTGGGGTTATGCACCCAGGCCACCCCCTTGTAGAGGTCCGCCGTCGCCAGACGGTTGGCGGTCTTCAGGCGCAGATCGTCGGGAAGGAAGGGGAAATGGTGCTTGTAGCCGGTGCAGAGGATGATCGCATCGACCTTCTTCGAGCTGCCGTCCTTGAAATAGGCCGTCGTCTCGTCGACATGGTCAAGTGCCGGACATTCCTTGAAATTCTCCGGCCAGTTATAGCCCATCGGCGCATGGCGATAGGCCACCGTCACCGATTTCGCGCCATATTTCCAGCATTGCGAGCCGATGTCCTCGGCCGAATAGGAGGAGCCGAGCAGGAGGATGTCCTTGCCGTTGAACTCCATCGCGTCGCGGAAGTCATGGGCGTGCAGCACGCGGCCACCGAATTTGGAAAAGCCCGGATATTCCGGCACATTCGGCGTCGAGAAGTGGCCGGAGGCGACGATCACATTGTCGAACTCCTCCTCATAAATGCTGTCGTTGACCAGATCATGGGCGGTCACGGTGAAATTGCCCTTGGCCTCGTTGTATTTCACAAAGCGGACCGGATGGCGGAAACGGATCCAGGGCCGCACCCCGGCCTTCTTCACCCGCCCTTCGATATAGTCGAAGAGCACGGCGCGCGGCGGGTAGGAGGCGATCTGCTTGCCGAAATGCTCTTCAAAGGAATAGTCGGCAAATTCAAGGCCTTCCTTCGGGCCGTTCGACCAGAGATAGCGGTACATCGAACAATGCACCGGCTCGCCATATTCATCGAGGCCGGTGCGCCAGGTGTAGTTCCAAAGGCCCCCCCAATTGCCCTGCTTTTCAAAGCAGACGATCTCGGGGATCGCTTCGCCCTTGGCGCGGGCCGATTGGAAGGCGCGCAGTTGCGCGAGGCCCGAGGGACCTGCGCCGATGACCGCAACTCGTTTCTGCATGGAAGTCTCCCTGACGCGGGCCCTGCGAGGATTTGATTCTGGCCCTTTGAAGGAAGCTAGACAGACCCTATGCTGAGTGTCAATTTTTCTTCCTGCTGTGAAACGTCGCAGGGGGTGCTGCGCCTGATTTGCCAGCAGCCTCCTAGGGGCAGAGGTGGTGGCACGAGGCTGGCAAGTCGGGCGGCGGCCAGAAGGGGCGGTCTCCCTGCCCCGGCGCCCCTTCGCACCCTTCAGGCCTTGATCGCGAAAGGCAAGACGCGCCCTGCCAAAGGGGCAGAGCGCGCCAGGCCCGATCCGGCCGTTCCGTCAGAGGAACAGGGCCGAGATCTGGTCGTTGGTCATCACCGCCGTCTGGGCCGAGGTGAAAGCAGAGGTCTGGCTGTTGGACAGGGCCGCGATATCGGCCGTCTCCAGGGCTGTGATCTGCGTCGTGGTCAGGGCGGCGATCTGGGCCGTGCTCCACCCCGCCATCTGCGCCGTGGTGAAGGCGGTGATCGCATCGGTCGACAGCGCCACCACCTGATCGGTGCCCAGCGCGCCGATCTGCGTCGTGGTCAGGGCGGTGATCTGATCGGTGGTCAGCGCCGCCATCTGGTCCGAGGTCAGGGCATGCAGCTGGTTGGCCGTCAGCCCCTTGATCGCCGTCGTGCTGAGGGCTGCGAAATCCGCCACCTCCATCTGGGTCAGCACCGCCGTGCCGAGTGCGGCGAGCTGCCCGGAACTGAGCGCCCCGGCCTGCGCCGTGGTCAGGGCCACCACGTCATCGCTCGACAGGCCCGCCATGCTGGAGATGCTGAGCGCGCCGATCTGGCTTGTCGTCAGCGCCTCGACCTGATCGGTGGTCAGGGCCGCGACCTGGGCCGAGACGAGGACCGCCACCTGCGCCGTGGTCAGCGCCACGACCTGATCGGTCGAAAGCGCGCCGATGTCGCCGGTGTTGAACTTGGTCACCTGGGCCGTGGTCAGGGCGCCCACCTGGCTGGTGGTCAGCGCGGCCACCTGGCCCGTGGTCAGCGCCGCGATCTGCCCGGTGGTCAGACCCCGGATCGCGGTGGTGGACAGGGCGGCAAGATCCTCCCCCTCCATCTGGGCCAAGATCGCGGTAGACAGGACCGCGACCTGGGTCGAAGTCAGGGCCGCCGCCTGTTCGGTCGTCAGGGCCACGACATCATCGCTGGACAGGCCCGCGATGCTGGCCGTGGTCAGGGCGGCCACTTGCCCGGTTGTCAGGGCTCCGACCTGCTCCGGCGTCAGGGCGCCGATCTGGGCCGAGGTCAGGACCGCCACCGCCGCCGTGGCCAGCGCAGCCACCTGATCGGCCGTCATCGCCGCCAGATCCGCCGTGGTCAGCCGCGCCACCTGCGCCGTGGTCAGGACGCCAACCTGATCGGTGGTCAGCGCCGCGACCTGATCGCTGCCAAGAGCAGAGACCTGGCCCGTCGTCAGAGACCGGATCGCCGCCGTGGTCAGGGCGGCAAGATCCTCCGCCTCCATCGCCGCGATCTGGGCCGTGCTCAGCGCGACGATCTGGCCCGAGGTCAGCGCCCCCGCCTGATCGGCGCTGAGCGCCACCACGTCATCGGTACCCAGACCCGCCAGGGCCGCCGTCGCAAGCGCCCCGATCTGGTCCGAGGTCAGGGCGCCCACCTGATCGGTCGAGAGCGCCGCCATCTGGGCCGAGGTCAGCACCGCAGCCAGGGCCGTGCTCAGCGCCGCGACCTGATCGACCGAGAGCGCAGCCATATCCGCGGTCGAGAAGCGCCCGATCTGCGCCGTGGTCAAAGCGCCGATCTGCGTGGCGCTCAAGGCGGCGATCTGGCTGGTCGACAGGGCACTGATCTGCGCCGTGGTCAGCCTGGCCACCTGGGCCGTGGTCAGCCCCGCCACCTGATCCGAGCCAAGGGCCGCGATCTGCGCGGTGGAGAGGGCTGCGATCTGCGCCGTGGTCAGGGCTGCCGCCTGATCGACGCTCAACGCCGCCACATCCGCCGTCGAGAGTGCGGGAAGCTGCGCCACCGTCAGCGCCGCGATCTGCGTCCCGTCCAGAGCCGCGATCTGCGCCGTGGTCAGCGCGCCGACCTGCGCCGTGGTCAGGGCCGCCACCTGCCCGGTGCCCAGCGCCGTAATCGGCTCGGTTCCGATCGCCGCCACCTGCGCCGTGGTCAATCCCGCCATCTGCGCCGTCGTCAGGCCGGTGATCTGGCCCGCCGAAAGCGCCGCGATGTCGGTCGTGCTGAATTGTGACAGCTGCGCCGTCGACAGGGCCGCCAATTGGCCCGCCGTCATCGCCGCCACCTGGTCCGAGGTCAGGACCGCGACCTGGGCCGTGGTCAGCCCCTTGATCGCCGTGGAGGAGAGGGCCGCGAAATCGCCCACCTCCAGCGCCACGATCCCCGCCGTATCCAGCGCCGCCACCTGGGCAGAGGTCAGGACCGCCGCCTGTTCCCCGCTCAGCGCCACGACATCGGCCGTGGTCAGGCCGGCCAGGGCACCCGTGCTCAGCACCGCGATCTGCGCCGTGGTCAGGCTGCTGATCGCATCGGTGCTCAGGGCTGCGACCTGCGCCGAGCCCAGCGCCGCCACCTGCGCCGTGGTCATCGCCGCCACCTGCGCCATCGAGAGGGCGGCGATATCGGCGGTGGTCAGCTTGGCGAATTGCGCCGCCGTCAGGGCCGCAATCTGCGTCTCGCTCAGCGCGGCGACCTGGGTGGTCGAGAGCGCCGCGATCTGCGCCGTGGTCAGCTTGGCCACCTGCGCCGTGGTCATCGCCGCGATCTGGTCGCTGCCGATCGCCGCGACCTGGGCCGTGGTCAGGGCCGCCACCTGGCCCGTGGTCAGGCCCGCGACCTGATCCGCGCTCAGCGCCGCGATATCGGCGGTGGTGAACTTTGTCACCTGGGCCGTGGTCATCGCGGCCAGAAGCGTCGTCGTCAGCCCCGCCACCTGGTCCGAGGTCAGGGCCGCGACCTGCGCCGTGGTCAGCCCTCGAATGGCGGCGGTGGTCAGGGCGGCAAGATCCTCGGTCTCCATCGCCGCGATGGCGGTGGAGGAGATCACCGCGATCTGCGCCCCGGTCAGGACATGGGCCTGCGCCGTGGTCAGGGCGACGAGGTCATCCGAGCCGAGCCCCTTCAGCGCCGCCGTCCCGAGGGCGGCGATCTGGGCGGTGGTCAGGGCGGCGGCCTCCTCGGTCGTCAGGGCCGCCACCTGGGTCGATGTCAGGACCGCGATCTGCCCCGTGGTCAGGGCCGCGATCTGGCTGGCGGAGAGGGCGGCGATATCCGCCGTCGTGACCTTGGCGATCTGCGCCGTGGTCAGGGCGGCCAGCTGCGCCGTGGTCAGCGCCGCGGCCTGGTCCGAGGTCAGGGCCACGATCTGCCCCGTGGTCAGGCGCAAGATCTGCGCCGTGGTCAGCGCCGCCACCGCATCCGAGCCGAGGGCGGCGACCTGATCCGTCGTCAGCGCCACGATCTGGGCCGAGGTCAGGGCCGCGACCTGGCTGGTCGACAGCGCATTGACATCGGCCGTCGACAGCTTCGCGATCTGGGCGGTGGAGAGGGCCACGACCTGGCCGGTGGTCAGGGCGCCGATCTGATCGGTGCTCAGGGCGGCCACCTGCGCCGTGCTGAGCCGCGCGATCTGCGCCGTGGTCAGGGCCGCGACCTGGTCGGTGCTCAGCGCCGCGACCTGCCCGGTCGAAAGTGCTGCGATCTGGGTGCTGGTCAGCACCGCGACCTGCGCCTGGGTCAGCGCCGCCACATCATCCGTCGAAAGCGAGACCACCTGCGCCGCGGTCAGCACCTCCACCTGCGCCGTGGTCAGGCCCGCGATCTGCGCCGTGCCAAGCACCCCCAGCTGCGCGGTGCTGAGCCGGGAGATCTGGGTCGTGGTCAGGGCGGCAAGCTGCGGCCCGGTCAGGGCGCCGAACTGCGCGAGGCTCAGGGCGCCGAACTGCGCCGTGGTCAGGGCCGCCACCTGGGCCGTGGTCAGCGCCGCGACATCCGCCGTGCTCAGCGCGCCGACCTGGGCCGTGGTCAGGGCCGCGGCCTGGGCCGTGGTCAGGGCCGCCACCTGCGCCGTGGTCAGCGCCGCCACCTGCGCCGTGGTCAGGGCCACCTCCTGCGCCGTGGTCAGATGGGAGACCTGCGCCGTGGTCAGGCTCGCCACCTGCGCGGTGCCGAACCCCGCGATCTGCGCCGTCGAGAGCGAGGCGAGCTGCGTGGTGGACAGGGCCTGCACCGCCGCCGTGCTCAGATTGCCGACCTGCGCCGTACCGAGGCCGACGAGCTGGCCGGTGGTCAGCGCCGCCGCCTGTGCCGCGCTCATCGCCGCGGCCTCTGCCGTGGTCAACCCGCGCAGCGCCGTGGTCGACAGAACCGCCATATCCGCCGAACCCAGCGCCCCGAAGGCGAGGGGGTCCAGTGCCCCGATCTGCGCGGAGGTCAGAACCGAAGCCTGCGCCGTGGTCAGGGCCGCAGCCCCGGCGGTGCCCAGTCCGGCAATGGCCTGGGTGCGCAGGGCGAGGATCTGCCCGGTCGAAAGCTTGGCCACCTGGGCCGCCGTCAGCGCCCCCACCTGATCGGAGCCGAGGGATGCGACCTGCGCCGTGGTCAGGGCTACGACCTGCGCCGTCGACAGGGCCGCGACTCCCGCCGTGGCAATCGCCGCCACCTGCGCCGTGCGCAGCGCCGCCACCTGGGCGGTGGTCAGGGCGGCCACCTGGGCCGTCCCGAGCGCCGCAATCTCGGCCGTATCCAGCGTCCTGAGGGCCGCGGTGCGCAGGGCGGCCAGATCCGCCGCCTCGAAGGCCGCGACCTGATCCGCGCTCAGCGCGCCCACCTCCGCCGCGGAAAGCGCCGCGGCCTGCGCCGTGGTCAGCGCCACGATGTCATCCGTCGTCAGCCCCGCCAGCGCATCGGTCGACAGCGCCGCCACCTGCGCCGTGGTCATCGCCGCAATCTGCGCCGTGGTCATGGCGCCGACCTGCTCCGAGGTCAGAACCGCTGCCTGCACCGAGGTCAGCGCCGCCACCTGTGTCGTGGTCAGGGCCGCGATCCCGTCGCTGGAGATCGCCGCGACCTGGCCCGTGCTCAGGACCGCCATCTGCGCGCTGGTCAGGCCCGCGACCTGATCGATGCCAAGCGCAGCGATCTGATCGGTGCTGAGCCCGGTGATCGCCGTCGTGGTCAGGGCGGCAAGATCGGCCACCTCCATCGCGGCCAGAACCGTCGGGTCGATCACCGCGATCTGCGCCGAAGACAGGACCGCCGCCTGCGCCGTGGTCAGCGCGACCAGATCCGCCGAGCCCATGCCGGGCAAGGCATCGGTGGTCAGCGCCGCGACCTGGTCCGTCGTCATGTTGGCGACCTGCGCCGTGGTCAGCGCGCCCACCTGGTCATAGGTAAGGGCCGCCGCCTGCGCCGAGGTCAGCGCCGCGACCTGGCCCGTCGACATCGCCGCCACCGCATCGCTCGACAGGGCCGCGATCTGGGCCGTGGTCAGGACCACGACCTGGCCCGTGGTCAGGGCCGCGACCTGATCCGAACCGAGGCTGGCCACCTGATCGGTGCTCAGGCCCGCCAGCGCCGTGGTGGTGAGCTTGGCGATATCCGCCACCTCCATCGCCGAAATCACATTGGCCGCGATCGCGCCGATCTGGGCCGAGGACAGGGCCGCCGCCTGCGCCGTGGTCAGGGCGACGAGGTCATCGCTGCCAAGCCCGGTCAGCGCCGAAGTGGTCAGCGCCGCGACCTGCGCGGTGCTCAGGCCCGCCATCTGCGCCGTCGTGACTGCGGCAAGCTGGTCCGCCGTCAGGGCCGCCATCTGCCCCGTGGTGAGGGCGGCGGATTGGTCGGTGGTCAGGGCGGCAATCCCCGCGGTCGCAATCGCCGCGACCTGGGCCGTGCCAAGGGCCGCGACCTGCGCCACGGTCAGGGCTGCGACCTGGTCGGTCGACAGTCCTGCCACGCCATCCGTGGTCATCCCGCGCAGGGCCCCCGTCGTCAGGGCGGCAAGATCCGCCGTCTCCATCTGCGCCAGGACCGAGGGCGCGAGAGCCCCCACCTCCGCCGAGGTCAGCGCCGCGGCCTGCGCCGTGGTGATCGCAACCAGCGCGTCACTGCCCAGCCCCGCCAGGGCCGCCGTACCGAAGGCGGCGACCTGCGCCGTCGAAAGCGCCGCCACCTCTGCCGTGGTCAGGGCCGCGACCTGGGCCGAGGACAGCACCGCCACCTGCGCCGTGGTCAGGGCTACCGCTTGGGTCGTGGTCAGCGCCGCCACATCCGCCGGGGTCAGCCCGGCCACCGCCGCCGTGGTCAGGGCGGCGATCTGGCCCGGCGTCATCGCCACGACCTGATCCGAGGACAAAGCCGCCACCTGCGCCGAACCCAGCCCGCGCACCGCCGTGGTGCTCAGCGCCGCCAGATCCGCCGTCTCGATCGCGGCAAGCACCGTCGCATCGATCGCCCCGACCTGCGCCGAGGTCAGCGCCGCAGCCTGGGTCGTGCTCAAAGCCACCAGCTCTGCCGAGGTCAGGCCGGCCAGGCCCGCCGTCGACAGCGCCGCAACCTGGGTCGAGGTCATGCCCGCGACCTGCGCCGTGCTCAGCCCCGCCACCTGGTCCGAGGTCAGCGAGGCCACCTGTGACGTGGTGAAGGCCGCGACCTGGGTCGTCGTCATCGCGGCAATCTGATCGGTCGACAGATGCGAGACCGCGGCGGTCGCCAGCGCCGCGACCTGGCCATTGGTCAGGGCGGCAATCTGCGCCGTGGTCAGACCCACGACCTCGGCCGTGCTCAACCCGCGCAGGGCGGCCGTGGTGATGGCGGCCAGATCCTGCGTCTCCATCTGGGCGATGATTGCGGGGTTGAGACCAGCCACCTGGGTTGAGCTCAGCGCCGCCGCCTGCGCCGTGGTCAGGGCGACCAGATCGGCAGAGGTCAGACCACCCAGGCTCGCCGCCGTCAGGGCGCCGACCTGGCCGGGCGAAAAGGCCGCCATCTGCGCCGTGGTCAGCGCGGCCACCTGCGACGAGGTGAGGGCCGCCATCTGGCTGTTGCTGAAGGCCGCGACCTGGGTCGTCGACATGGCGGCCAGCGAGGCCGTGGCGATCAGCCCGACCGAGGCGGTGGGCAGGGCTGCGACCTGCGCCGTGGTCAGCGCCGCCATCTGCGCCGTGCCGAGGGCTGCGATCTGCGTCGTGGTCAGGCCCTTGATCGCGGCCACCGTCAGGGCGGCAAGATCCGCCGTCTCCAGCGCCGCGATCGAGGCGGTGGCGAGGTTGGCGACCTGGGCCGAGGAGAGGGCCGCGGCCTGCCTCGTGGTCAGGGCCACGGTGTCTGCCGTGCTCAACCCCTGCAGGCCCGCCGTGGTCAGGGCGGCGATCTGCTGGGTCGTCATGTTGGCGATCTGCGCCGTGGTCAGGCTGGCCACCTGGGCCGAGCCGAGGGCGGCCACCTGCTGGGTCGTCAAAGCGGCGACCTGGCCCGTGGTCAGGGCGGCCAGATCGGCGGTGGTCAGATGCTGCATCTGCGCGGTCGTCAGGGCGGCGACCTGCGCATTGGTCATGGCCACGACCTGACCAGTGGTCAGGGCGGCAATCTGGCCGGTGGTCAGACCCTTGATCGTCGCTGCACTGATCGCCGCAAGGTCCGCGGTTTCAAGGGCGGCAATCGTCGCCGTGCCCAGCGCGGCAATCTGGACCGAGGTCAGCGCAGCCGCCTGGCCCGTCGTCAGGGCGACACCATCTGCGGTGCCCAGCCCGGCCAGCGCGGCGCTGCCCAGCGCCACGATCTCGGAAGTGGTCAGGGCTGCGGTCTGCGCCGTGGTCAGCGCCGCCACCTGGGCCGAGCCGAGCGCCGCGACCTGCGCCGTCGAAAGCCCGGCGATCTGCGCCGTGGTCAGGGCGGCAAAGCTCGCCGTCGGCAATGCCAGCAACTGCCCGGTGGTCAGGGCCGCAGTCTGCACCGTGGTCAGCGCCGCGATATCCGCCGTGGGCAGGGCCACCAGCGCCGCCGTGGTCAAGGCGCCGATCTGCCGGGTGGTCAGCTTGGCCACCTGCGCCGTGGTGAGCGCCGCCGCCTGATCGGAGCTGAGCCCCGCCACCTGCGCTACCGTCAGCGCCACGATCTGATCCGTGGTCAAGGCGGAAACGGCCTCGGTCCCCAAGGCCGCGATCTGGCCCGTGGTCAGCGAGGCAAGCTGCAGCGTCGTCAGCCCCGCCACTTGGTTCGAGGTCAGCGCGCCAACCTGGCCCGCACCCAGCCCGCGCAGCGCCGTCGTGCTCAGCGCCGCGATATCGACCACATCCATCGCCGCGAGATCGGTCGTGGTCAAAGCCGCCACCTGGATCGAGGAGAGGGCCGCCATCTGCGCCGTGGTCAGCGCCACCGCCTCTGCCGTGGTCAGCGCGGCCAGGCTGCCGGTGGTCAGGGCCGCGATCTGCGCCGTCGTCAGCGCCGCCACCTGCCCCGTCGTCAGCGCGGCCATCTGGCCCGTCGTCAGGACCGCGATCTGCGCCGTCCCGAGGCTCGCCAGCCGCGCCGTGCTCAGCGCGGCGATCCCCGCCGTGCCCAGGGCGACAAACTGCCCGGTGCTGAGCGCCGCAAGCTGCCCGCTGCCCAAAGCCGCCACCTGATCCGAGCCGAGGGCCGCGACCTGCGCCGTGGTCAGCCCGCGCAGGGCCGCGGTGGTCAGCGCCGCCACCTCATCCGTCTGCAGGGCCGCAACCGCAGCACTCGACAGGACCGCGATCTGGGCCGAGGTCAGCGAGGCCGCCTCCTCCGTGGTCAGCGCGGCGGCCTCGGCCGTGGTCAGGCCGGCCAGGGCGCCGGTGGTCAGGGCAGCAAACTGGGCCGAGGTCAGGCCTGCGACCTCATCGCTTCCAAAAGCTGCGAGCTGCGCCGAAGACAGGGCGTGGATCTGCGCCGTGGTCAGGACGGCGGTCTGCGTGCTGGTCAGGGCGGCGATCGAGCCGGTGTCGAGGGCCGCAACCTGCGCCGTGGTCAGCACCGCGACCTGACCGGTGGTCAGGGCGGCGATCCGGTCGGTCTGCAAGGCGGCGACCTGCGATCCGCTCAACCCCGCCAGCTGGGCCGTCGACAGGGCCGCGACCTGGGCCGTGGTCAGCCCCTCCATCTGGTCGGTGGTGAATTTCGACACCTGGGCCGTGCTCAGGGCCGCGATATCGCCAGTGCTCAAGGCGGCGATCTGCGCCGTGCCCAGTGCGACGATCTGCGCCGAGGTCAGCCCCCTGATCGCCGAAGTGCTCAGCGCCGCGAGATCGGCGGTCTCGATCTTGTTCAGCACGGTGGCCGACAGCGAGGCGATCTGTGCCGAGGTCAGGGCCGCCGCCTGCGCCGTGGTCAGCGCCACCAGATCGGCCGAGCTCAGGCCCTTCAGCGTGGTGGTGCCCAGCGCGCCGACCTGCGCCACGGTCAGGTTGGAAAATTGCGCCGTGGTCATCGCCGCCAGCTGGGTCGAGGTCAGGGCAGCGACCTGGGCCGTGGTCAGGGCCGCCACCTGCGTCGTGCTCAGCGCCGCAAGATCGGCGGCCGGCAGCTTGGCCAGTTGCGTGGCCGTCAGCGCCGCGATCTGCGCCGTCGACAGGGCCGAGGCTTGGGCCGTGCTCATCACCGCGACCTGCGCCGTGGTCAGCCCCCGCATCGCCGAAGTGCTCAGCGCCGCGATATCCGCCGTGCCCAGCGCCGCAAAGGCCGCCGTGCTCAAGGCCGCCATCTGCAGCGAGCTCAGCGCCGCGACCTGGGTCGAGGACAGCGCCACGACCTCTGCCGTGGTCAGCCCCAGAAGGCCCACCGTCGACAGCGCCGCGACCTGGGCCGTGGTCAGGCCCGCCACCTGCGCCGTGGTCATCGCGCGGATCTGCGCAGAACCGAGGCCCGCCACCTGCGCCGTGGTCAGGGCCACGACCTGCGCCGTCGACAGGGCGGCCACCGCCCCCGTGCTCAACTTCGTCACGCTGGACACCGACAGGTTGGCGACCTGCGCCGTCGACAGGGCCGCCACCTGCCCCGTGGTCAGAACCCCCGCCTGGGTCGAGGTCAGGCCCTTGATCGCTGTCGTGCTCAGCGCGGCGACATCGGCCGTGCTCAGATGCGAGATCGCTGCCGTGCTGAAGGCGCCAAGCTGGGCCGAGGTCAGCGCACCGGCCTGGGCCGTGCTCAAAGCCTCGATATCGGCCGAGCCCATCCCGCTCAGCGCGGCGGTGGTCAGGGCCGCGATCTGCCCGGTGCTGAGGGCCGCGACCTGGCCGGTGGTCAGAACCGACACCTGGCCCGAGGTCAGCGTGGCGATCTGCCCCGAGGTCAGCGCCGCGATCTGCGCCGTCGAAAGCGCCCCCATCGCCGCCGTGCCGATCTTCGGCACCGATGCCGTCGACAGCGCCGCGATCTGCCCCGTGCTGAGCGCCGCGATCTGCCCCGAGGTCATCACTTCGACCTGGGTCGAGGTCAGCCCCTTGATCGCCGCCGTGGTCAGCGCGGCCAGATCCGCCGTCTCCAGATGCGAGACCGCCGCCGTCGACAGCGCCGCCACCTGGGCCGAGGTGAGGACCGCCGCCTGCGCCGTGGTCAGGGCCACCGCATCGGCCGAACTCAGCCCCTTCAGCCCCGCCGTCGACAGGGCGGCAACCTGCGCCGTGGTCAGGGCCGCCGTCTGCGCCGTCGTCAGGCCGACGATCTGGGTCGAGCTCAGGACCGCGATCTGCGCCGTCGACAGGGCCGCGACCTGGGCCGTCGACAGGCCTGCAAGGTCGCCCGAGGCGAGCTTTCCGACATCCGCCACCGGCAGCGCCGCGATCTGCGCCGTGGTCAGCGCCGCGATCTGGGCCGCATCCATCGCGATGATCTGGGCCGAGGTCAGCCCCTTGATCGCCGCGGTCGTCAGGGCCGCGATATCCGCCGTCTCCATATGCGCGATGGCCGCGGTGCTCAGCGCCGCGAGCTGGGCCGAGCTGAAAGTGGCGACCTGCCCCGTGCCGAGCGCGACAAGATCCGCCGAGGTCAGCCCCGCCAGCGCCACCGGCGTCAGGGCCGCGATCTGTGTCGTCGACAGCGAAGCCGCCTGCGCCGTGGTCAGGACCGCCACCTGCGTCGACTTGAAGGCCGCGATCTGCACCGCGCTCATCACCGCAAGCTGGCTTGTCGTCAGCGCCGGAACCTGCGCCGTCGTCAGCGACTGGATATCCGCCGTGGTCAGCGCCGCGATGGCGGCCGTGGAGAGCGCGGCGATCTGGGCAGTGGTCAGCGTTGAAATCGTGGTCATGGGGGCTCCGTCTGACAAGATGCGATGCGGAGCAGGTGATCCCTGCCCCCGGACACGCCCCATTTCGAAGCGCATTGCTGCAGCAGAGGCTGGCAGGCGAGGCTTAGAAAACGGTGAACAGGGCATGAAACCCGCGCCGCTATCCTGCCTTTGCAGCCGAAAAGAACCGCAAATTTTAGCTGAATTGGCGGGAAAGTCCGGATTTGTCGGCGATTTGTTCACCCCTCGTTCACCAATGCTGCGGCACTCTGCCGGAAACCGAGATGGAGGTTCCCGATGTCGATGCCGATGCTTCTGCCCTTTCCCCTGCCGGGCGATGAAGACAGCCTGCGCCAGGCCATGGCCCGCCCCGGCGGGCTTTCCGCCGTGCCCGCGGGCGAGTTGCCCTATCTTGGGCGCGCGGTGGCGGGGCTTGATCTTCTGGGCCTCGTCAAGCTGGCCGAAACCGCGGCCGAGGCCGATGGCGCGGCGCTTTACGAATTCTGGCTCGGCGCGCATGGCGGCGAAATGCCGGCCTGTGCGGCCTGGTTCAACCTCGGCGTGGCGCGGATGAAGGCGGGCAATCCCGGCGGGGCGGTCGAGGCCTACCGCGCCGCCCTGCGCCTCAAACCCGACATGACCGAGGCGGCGATCAACCTCGGCTCCGCCCTCGAAGCCGCCGGCCAAACCGAGGCGGCGCTGGGCGCCTGGCGCGCGGCCCTGCCGCCGGCGCCCTTGCGCCAGCTGCTCCACAACCAGCTTGGCCGCGTGATGGAGGCGCAGGGCAAGCTTGGCCCCGCCGCCGAGGAATTGCATGCGTCGCTGCTGATCGCGCCGCATCAGGCCGATGTGCAGCAACATCTCGTCCATATCCGCCAGCGCACCACGGCCTGGCCCGTCACCCGGCTGGAGGTGCCCGGCCTGACCGAGGCCGAGGCCGCCTTCAACTGCGGTCCCTTGGCGGCGCTCGCGATGTTCGACGACCCGCGCCTGCAGGCCGCCAGCGCCGCCGACTGGATCGCGCGCAAGGTGCCGCCCGCCGCTTCCCATCTGGCGCCGCCCCGGGGTTATGCCCATGACAAGCTGCGCATCGGCTATCTTTCGACCGATTTCTGCCGCCACGCAATGAGCTTCCTGATCGCCGAACTCCTCGAACGCCACGACCGCAGCGCTTTCGAGGTCTATGGCTACGATGCCTCGCCCGAAGACGGCAGCGAGATCCGGGCCCGGGTCCTCGCCGCCTTCGACCACCATATCCCGATCCACGCCCTGCCCGACGAAGGCGCCGCACGGGCGATCGCCGCGGACGAGATCGACATCCTGATCGACCTCAACGGCCTGACCAAGGGCGCGAGGCTGGGCATCCTGCGCTGGAAACCCGCGCCGGTCATCGCCACCTATCTCGGCTATATCGGCCCGGTCCCCCTGCCCGAGCTCGACTACCTCCTCTGCGATGCCGTCACGATCCCCGAGCTTCTGGAGCAGGCCTACAGCCCGCGCCCCCTGCGGATCGAGGGCTGCTATCAGGCCAATGACAGCCGCCTGCCCGCCCTGCCCGCGGTCAGCCGCCAGGCCGAGGGTCTGCCCGAGGACGCCTTCGTCTACACCTGCGTGTCGCATCACTACAAACTGACCGAGCCGATGTGGAACAGCTGGTGCCGCATCCTGCAAGCGACGGAAAACTCGGTCCTCTGGCTGATCGACGACAATCCCGAAAGCCGGGCGGCGCTGACCTCGCGCTGGCAGGCCAAGGGCCTTGCGGCCGAGCGGCTGATCTTCGCGCCCCGCGTCGACCCCGACCGCTACCGCGCAAGGCTGGCCCTGGCCGATCTGTTTCTCGACACCCATCCCTACAATGCCGGCACCATCGCCTCGGATGCCCTGCGGATGGGCCTGCCGATCGTGACGCTGCAGGGCAAGGCCTTTGCCGCGCGGATGGCCTCCAGCCTGCTCACGGCGGTCGGGCTGGAGGGCGGGATCACCCATTCCCCCGCCGAATACGAGGCACGCGCGATTACCCTCTGCCGCGACCGGGCGGCGCATCACTGGATGAAGGCGCATCTGTCGGGCGACACCTGGGCGCGAACGCTGGGCGATGCGACAGGCTTCACCCGAAGGTTCGAGGCCGCCCTGCAAAAAGTGCGTCTCCGAGGCTGACCCCACCCAGGTCCCTTGCACAACGCCAGAACGGTCGGGAGAAATCTCCCGGCCGCTTTGGCATTTCAGCGCCGGTCTTGCGGCGCTCCACTCAGGCCGGGCATCACCGCCCGGCCTGCCGCGCCGGGTGCTTCAGGCCAGCGCCTTGACGCCAGAGGCCCAGAGCGCGAAATGCCCGTCGCGCTGCACTCGGACGTTCTGGAACCCTGCCACCTCCAGATGCCGCGCCAGCGTGGTGGCGACAAAGCCGGTCCGATGCCCCATGAAGCCATTGCCCCCCGCGATCGAGGCACGGTGGCCGTAAAGCATGTCCAGCGCCGCGATCGGCCCCATCGCCGAGATATAGGCCGGATCCTCCAGCCGGCCCTCGGCGACCAGCGCCGCGACCTGCTGCAGATCGGGCATGGTCACCAGGGCAAAGCCGCCCGGGGCCAGCACGCGGTGAAACTCCGCCAGGGCAAGGGGCACCTCATGGGCGGCCAGATGTTCGAGGTTATGCGCCGACCAGAGGCCCTCGACCGAACCGCTGGGCACCACGGCCATATCGGTGATCGAGGCGACGATGTCGGGGGCGACGCCGGGGTCGATGTCCAGCCGCAGCTCGCGCCAGGCCCCGGCCGGAAAGAAGGCCGCCGGAAGCTTGGCCGGATCAGCGGGCCCGCAACCGACATGCAGCACGGTCCGCGTCGGAACCGAGACGATTTCCGCGGTTTCAACCGCGGGGTGGGAGGCGATGGTCATGGTCTGTCCTTTCTGGAGGAGGAGGAAGTCTTAGGGAATTGCGGGTCAGGGCTCACGCAGCGCCTCGCTCATGCCGCGGGCCAGCGGGTCGATGAAGTAATCCAGCAGGCTGCGGGTGCCGGTCTTCACATCGGCCTCCAACGTCATGCCGGGCAAAAGCTCCGTGCCGGGGGGCAGGTCATGCAAGGCGCCGCCAAGGCGGATCCGGGCGGGATGCTGCGCCTCGGTCCCGCCTTCCGGGGTGAAGGAGGCGCTGGAGACATCGATCAGCCGGCCCTGCAGCGCGCCGTGGCGCCGCCAGGGGAAGGCGTCGATCTTGAGGTCGACAAGGTCGCCGGCGGCCACGAGGCCCGCATCGGCCGAACGGATGCCGATCTCGGCCACCAGCGCCACATCGCCCGGCACCATGACCACGACCGGCGTCCCCTCTGCCAGGGACGAGCCCGGACCGCCCGGCGCGACCGAGATCACCACGCCCGGCCCCGGCGCCACGAGGTCGGACAGGGCGGAAAGCCGGTCGGCCTTGGCCAGCGCCTCGTCCAGGTCGGCGATCTGCGGGCGCAGGGCGGCCAAAGCCTCCAGATCGGCGCGGCGGCGGTCGCTGTCATAGGCGGCGAGGGCGGCCTCGGCACTGGCGCGGCGGGCGGCGAGGTCCTTCAGGCGGGCCTGATGCTGGTTGATCGCGGCCTCGGCGTCGATGCGCGCGACCTCGGCCTCGAGCGCGGCGAGGCGGGAGCCGTTCTGGCTGGCGGCGAGCTTGGTCCGCATCGCCTCGACCTCGCGCGCGATGGAGAGGCGGTCGGACAGGCCGGCGCCTGCGCGATCCTCAGCGGCAAGGGCATCGGCGGCGGCATCGCGGGCGGCTTGCAGCTGGGCGCGCTGGGCCGCGGCAAGGCCGCTGCGCTGGGCCTGCACCTCGGCCTGCAGGGCCATCTCGGCACTTCCCGCCGCCATCGGCTGGCCGGAGAGGTCGGCCTGCAGCCGCGCCTCCTGCGCCGAAAGACTGTCGCGCCGGGCCAGAAGGGCGGCGCGGTCGGCATCGGGCAGCGTCGCATCCAGCCGGGCCAGCACCTGCCCCTTGACCACCCGATCCCCTGGCCGCACCAGAAGCGCGCGCAGGACGGCGCGGCTCATCGGCGCGAGGATCGCCGGCGGCGCATCCGCCGCGATCCGGCCCCGGGCCGAGACGACGATATCCAGCCGGACCACCCCGGCCATCACGACAAGTGCCACCACCAGCGCCGCCCCGAGCGCGGGCCAGAGCCGCAGGATCAGCGGGGCGGGCTCTGCCACCAGCCGGTCGAGATCGGCCTGAAAATCAAGTGCTTCCGGCGCGATCTTCATGTGATGTGCTCGGTCTGCTGCTGCCAGAGGTGGCGATAGATCTCGCAGCGCTCCAGAAGCTCGGCATGCGGCGCCATGTCGACGACATGGCCCTGGTCCAGCACCAGCACCGCATCCGCCCGCACCAGCGAGGACAGCCGGTGCGAGACGATGATCACCGTCCGCCCCTTGGCGATGGCGGCCAGGTTGCGGTTCACCACGGCCTCGCTTTCGGGGTCAAGCGCCGAGGTCGCCTCGTCGAACACCAGGATTTTCGGCGCGCTCATCAGGGCGCGGGCGATGGCGAGCCTTTGCCGCTGTCCGCCCGAAAGGTTGGCGGCGCCCTCTTCGATCGGCGTGTCAAAGCCCTGCGGCAGGCGACGGATGAACTCCTCCGCCCCGGCGAGCTTGGCGGCGATCAGCACCTCCTCCAGCCCGTCCTCGGGGCGGGCCATCGCGATATTGTCGCGGATCGTGCCGCGAAACAGCAGGTTTTCCTGCAGCACCACCCCCAAGGACCGGCGCAGATGGTCAAGGTCGATCTGGCGGATATCGACGCCGTCCAGCTGGATCAGCCCAGCCTGCGGGCTTTCGATGCCCTGGATCAGCCGGGTCAGCGTGGTCTTGCCCGAACCGGAGCGCCCGACGACGCCGATCACCTGGCCCGGCGTGACCTCGAAGCTCACGCGGTCCAGCGCGGGGGTGGCGGCGCCGGGATAGGTGAAGCTGACCGCATCGAAGCGCAGACGCCCGCCGATCGGATGCCGGGCCGGGCGGGCCTGCGTGCCGCGTTCCGGCTTCTGGTTCAGGACGCCGGCCAGCATCCGGACCGAAAGCGCCGCCTCCTGATATTCGTTGATCAGGCCGACGATCTGCACCAACGGCCCGGTCACCCGGCCCGACAGCATCAGAAAGGCCACCAGCGCGCCGATGGTCAGCCGCCCCTCCAGCACCAGCGCCGCGCCATAGGCGATGACGGAAATCTGCATCATCTTTTCCAGAAACCCGGTGGCCGACGCCGCCAGCGCCGCAATCGCCCCGACATCCCATTGCCGGCGCAGGGTGCCGGCGAGACTGTCCTCCCAAGCCTTGCGGCGCGAGGGTTCCAGGACCAGCGACTTGACGGCGCGCATGTTGTGCAGCGTCTCGACCAACTGGGCCTGACGCCCCGCCTCGGCCTGATAAAGCGCGTTAAGACGGCGGCGGAACAGGGGCAGAAGCGCCCCGATCACCCCGGCGATGGCCAAGGCAAAGCCGAGGACGACCAGCGTCAGGGCCCCGCAGAGAAGCATCAGCACGCCAAGGAGAAGCGGCAGGAACAGCGCGTCCAACAGGGTCTGGAACAGGCGGCCGGTCAGGAAATTTCGTATCTTTTCCGTCTGTTGCATATGGCGCGCCATGACGCCGGCCGGGGTAGTCTCGAACACCGACAGGGGCAGCGCCATGAGATGGGCAAAGCTGCGGGCGCCGATCACGGCGTCGATCTTGCCACCGGCGATCAGCATCAGCCGCTGGCGCACATAGGTGAAGGCCGCATCGAAGGCCGCGAGCAGCACGAAGATCGCGACGATCGCCGCCAGCGTGTTCCAGGCCTGATGCGAGATCACCCGGTCGATCAGCACCTGAAACAGCAAGGGCAGCGCGAAGCCGATCAGATTGCCGGTAACCACCGCCAGCGCCACCCCGGCGAGAAGGCCGCGCTGCGCCCTGAGGGCCGGCAGGAACCAAGTCAGGCCAAAGGGTTGATCGGCGGCCCGCGCCTCGGGCCGGGCCAGAAGGATGCGGCCGTCCCAATGTTCCAGAAAGCTCGCGCGTGAGAGGGTCTGGACGCCCTTGCCCTCCTCCGCCGGGTCGAGGATCGCGATCTGGCCTTCGGGCATCAAGGCCACGACGATCAGCCAGGCCCCGGTCCGGCAGCCGGCCATGGCCGGATAGGCCGCGCCAAGCCCGGTGATCTTCGCCCAATTGGCCCTTTCGATCAGACGGGTGCGAAAGCCCGCCCTGCGCAGCGTGGCCTGCACCGAGGGCGCGATATCCCCCTCGACCAGACGGGGCAGATCCTCGGGGCGCAGGGTCACGCCGTGATGCGCCGCGATCAGGAATGTCGCCCGGAGGGCCGACATCTGATGGTGGCGCAGCGCCAGTTCTCTGGCAAGATTGGGGTCCGAAACGCTCATGCCGGACCCTAGGCGGGTTGTCCTTAACACCGGGTGAAGACGGCCCCGCTTGCGCCCGGCAATTGCCGCCGCACCCCGCGCAGGGACCGCGATTTGCCGCGCATTTTACGCAATCACGACGAGCGCAGCAGAACCTTGGTCGAGCCGAGCACCTGACCGACCTGTTCGAAGGCCACGCGGCGGCGCTCGGAATTGGCGCTGGAGCGCAAAAGCACCAGCTGGGTCGAGACGATGATTGCCGCGGCCTGGGCATTCGCCGCGGCCAGCCGGTCGTCCGAAATCGCGGTCAGCGGGCGCGAGGAGGACCGCACCGGGCCAGAGACCGAACGCGCAATCCGTTGATCCAGAACGGAAGAGGCATTGGCCAGCGCCAGGGCATGCAGCTGGCGGGCCGCATCCTCGAGTGCGGCGCGCACCTCGGAATATTCGCCGGTCGAGGAGAGCCCGTCCGCCACGGCCTGCAGCCGGTCCGACAGACAGTCGATGGCATATTCCTTCTGCACGAACTCGCGGCAGAAGCTGGTCCCGGCGTTGATCTCGTCCAGGATGGCCTGAGTCGTCTCGGTGTTGATGGTCTGCAGCACGTCGGAGGGCCCGGTCGGCTCGCCCAAGGGCGTCGTCGGGAAGGTGTCGAGGCTGCGGATCAGGATGGGCGGCGGCGGCAGGGTCGGGCTCGCCCCGATCGTGCCGGCCCCGGTGGCCGCGGTGGGCAGGATGTAGTTCGACAAGAGCGTCGCGCCGGTCGGGGTGAAATCGGCCGGGGCAAGCGTGGCCGAGACCTGCCGCGTGCCGGTATCGGCCGCGTCATAGGTGCCGGCGGTCTGGGTGACGGTCGCGCCCTCGCCCGCGATGAAGCCGTCGAGCAGGAAATTGGCGCTGGTCAGCACCGCATTGGTGGTGCCGTCGAAGGGTTTGGTCGGATTGCCGATGATCGAGGCGCTGAGCGCCAGACGGGTGATGGCACCATTGCCGGTGGCCGTGGTCGGCAGGATGTAGTTCGACAGAACCGTCGCCCCGGTGGCGGCAAAGTCGCCGGCGGCAAGGGCGGCCGTCACGGCATTGCTGTCCGAGGCATTGGGCGAGGCATAGTTGCCGGCGGTCTGGGTGACCGTGGCGCCCTCGCCCGCGATGAATCCGGTCAGCTGGAAGTTGCTGGCGAGCAGGGTCGCAATGTCGGTGCCATCATAGGCCTTGGTGGGCGTGCCGATGATCGCGGCGCTCAGCGCAAGTTGGGTGATGGCGCCATTGCCCGTGGCCGTGGTCGGCAGGACGTAGTTCGACAGCAGGGTCGACCCGGTCGCAGTGAAATCGCCCGCGCCAAGGGAGGCGGTGACCGCGTTGGTGGCCGAGGCGTTTGGGGAGGCATAGGTGCCGGCGGTTTGGGTGACCGTGGCGCCCTCGCCTGCGATGAAGCCGGTCAGCTGGAAGTTGCTGGCGAGCAGGGTCGCGACATCAGTACCGTCATAGGCCTTGGTGGGTGTGCCGATGATCGCGGCGCTGAGGGCAAGTTGGGTGATGGCGCCGTTGCCCGTCGCCGTGGTCGGCAGGACGTAGTTCGACAGCAAGGTCGAGCCTGTTGCGGTGAAATCTCCCGCGCCGAGGGTGGCGGTGACCGCGTTGGTCGCCGAGGCGTTGGGGGAGGCATAGGTGCCAGCGGTCTGGGTGACCGTGGCGCCCTCGCCCGCGATGAAGCCGGTCAGCTGGAAGTTGCTGGCGAGCAGGGTGGCGATGTCGGTGCCGTCATAGGCCTTGGTCGGCGTGCCGATGATGGCGGCGCTGAGGGCCAGTTGGGTTATCGCGCCGTTACCCGTGGCTGTGGTCGGCAGGATGTAGTTCGACAGGAGGGTCGCGCCGGTGGCGGTGAAATCTCCCGCGCCGAGGGTGGCGGTGACCGCGTTGGTGGCGGAGGCGTTGGGGGAGGCATAGGTGCCGGTGGTCTGGGTGACCGTGGCGCCCTCTCCCGCGATGAAGCCGGTCAGCTGGAAGTTGCTGGCGAGCAGGGTGGCGATGTCGGTGCCATCATAGGCCTTGGTCGGCGTGCCGATGATCGCGGCGCTGAGGGCCAGTTGGGTGATGGCGCCGTTGCCGGTCGCCGTGGTCGGCAGGACGTAGTTCGACAGCAAGGTCGAGCCTGTTGCGGTGAAATCTCCCGCGCCGAGGGTGGCGGTGACCGCGTTGTTGGCGGAAGCGTTGGGGGAGGCATAGGTGCCGGTGGTCTGGGTGACCGTGGCGCCCTCACCGGCGATGAAGCCGGTCAGCTGGTAGTTGCTGGCGAGCAGGGTCGCGATGTCGGTGCCGTCATAGGCCTTGGTGGGCGTGCCGATGATCGCGGCGCTGAGGGCCAGTTGGGTGATGGCGCCGTTACCCGTGGCTGTGGTCGGCAGGACGTAATTCGACAGGAGGGTCGAACCGGTGGCAGTGAAATCGCCCGCGCCGAGGGTGGCGGTCACGGCGTTGGTCGCCGATGCGTTCGGCGAGGCATAGGTGCCGGTGGTCTGGGTGACCGTGGCACCCTCGCCCGCGATGAAGCCGGTCAGCTGGAAGTTGCTGGCGAGCAGCGTCGCCACATCAGTGCCGTCATAGGCCTTGGTGGGCGTGCCGATGATGGCGGCGCTCAGCGCAAGTTGGGTGATGGCGCCGTTGCCCGTGGCCGTGGTCGGCAGGACGTAGTTCGACAGCAGGGTCGAACCAGTCGCGGTGAAATCTCCAGCACCGAGGGTGGCGGTGACCGCGTTGGTGGCTGAGGCGTTGGGCGAGGCATAGGTGCCGGTGGTCTGGGTCACTGTGGCGCCCTCGCCTGCGATGAAGCCGGTCAGCTGGAAGTTGCTGGCGAGCAGGGTCGCGATGTCGGTGCCGTCGTAGGCCTTGGTGGGCGTGCCGATGATGGCGGCGCTGAGGGCCAGTTGGGTTATCGCGCCGTTGCCGGTGGCCGTGGTCGGCAGAACGTAGTTCGACAGGAGGGTCGAACCGGTCGCGGTGAAATCGCCCGCGCCGAGGGTGGCAGTGACCGCGTTGGTGGCCGAGGCGTTGGGTGAGGCATAGGTGCCGTTGGTCTGGGTGACCGTGGCGCCCTCGCCCGCGATGAAGCCGGTCAGCTGGAAGTTGCTGGCGAGCAGGGTCGCCACATCAGTACCGTCATAGGCCTTGGTCGGCGTGCCGATGATGGCGGCGCTGAGGGTGAGTTGGGTGATGGCGCCATTGCCCGTGGCCGTGGTCGGCAGGACGTAGTTCGACAGCAGGGTCGAGCCGGTGGCAGCAAAGTCTCCCGAGGCCAGGGTGGCGGTGACGGGATTGCTCGCCGCGGCATTGGGCGTGGCGAAGGTGCCGGTGGTCTTGGTCACCGTCGCCCCCTCACCCGTGATGAAGCCGGTCAGGGTGAAGTCCGAGGCCTGCAGCGTCGCCACATCGGTGCCGTCATAGGCCTTGGTGATCGTGCCGAGGGAGGCGCTCAACTGCAGGGGGTTGATCACCAGCGTGGCGGTATCGCTCTGCACGATGGCGTAGTTGCTGCTGTTCACCGTCGTGCCGCTCGCCGAGACGGTATAGGTCGCGGCATTGATCCCGCTTCCGTCGCCGCCGGCATAGCTGAAGGTCGGGCCGGCGGTGATCAGGGCCGCGGTATCCCCGGCCACGAAGCCCGAGAAGGTCACGGCGCCCGTGTAAAGGCCCACGCCATCGTAATCCTTGGTCTCGTCGGCGAGGAGCACGCTCAGCGTCGCCTGGTCGACCTGCAGATCGCCTTGGTTGACCGTAACACCTGTCAGGGTTGGGCCGGGCGCGCCGGTCGCGTCGGGCAGGCTATTCACCGCCGTGATCAGGCCGCCCAGATAGGTGCCGGCATTGGCAAAGCCATTGGTGAAGGTGACGACGGAAGTGTCGATCGTCGCCGGATCGACCGAAAAGCCGAAGGCGGCGGCAGAGACATCCACCCCGCCGACCTGCACCGAAACGGCGGGGGCGACGAAGGTGTCGCCGTAGGTCTGGGTGACCGAACCCACCGTCACCACCGGCGTCACCCGGTAGATCAGGCCATTGCCGCTGCCCGGCAGGGCCAGCGGGTCGAAACTCGTGCCATATTGGATGAAATTCGGCGTCAGCACGCCCAGGGTGCCGCTGTCGGCATCGGGCCTGTTGGAGAACAGGAGCCACCGCCCCTTCATCGTGCCGATGGCCGAAGCCCCGGCATCGTTCTGCAGATTCCCGCCCGAGGCGAGGATCAGGTCGCCGCCGCCAAGGTTGGAATAGGCAAAGCCCGAATCCAGCTGCAGATCGCCGCCGGTCTGGACGGTGAGCGTGCCCGCCGTGGTGACGCTGCCGCATTCGCAGCTGCTGGTCGCGGTGGTGCCGGTCAGCAGAAGCGAGGCGCCCGCCGTCGTGTCGGTCTGGGTCACCGTCACATTGCCGCCTTCGGTATCGGCCGCTAGCATCGCCACATCCAGCGTGCCCGCGGAACCCGGGCCCGGGAAGACCGAGACGTTCTGGTCGAAGTTGAAAGCGGTGATCGCCACATCGGCGCCCGAGATCACGCCGCTCGCCGTGGCATGGCCGATCCAGGCCTCGACATTGCCGCCCAGGGTGCCGGGTTGCAGGCTGAGGTCGCCATGCGAGATCACCGTGATCGCGCCGGAGCGGTCGCCGAGGCTCTGCGTGACGCCGAAGCGGTCCAGTGACCCATGGCCGATCATCGCATATTGGTTGAAGGCCCCGGAGGCCGAACTGCCCGACAGCTCGATGCCGTTCTGCGCCTCGACCGTGATTGCGCCGGTGGCGCTGACGGTGGACCCGCTGCCGACATCGGCGAAATTCATCCCGATATGGCCGATCTGCGCGCCGTCATCGGTCGAACTGCCGGCAAGCAGGTTCACCACGCCGGTCGAGCGCAGGACGATGTCGCCGCTGGCCGTCTCGCCCGGGATCATGTTGGTGACGTTGAAGCCAAGCTGCGAATAGCCCGAGCCGCCGCCGATCGCGCCGCCGCTGGCGAAAAGCCGGGTTGCCCCGGTCATCGAGCCGACAGCCACATGGTTGAAGCCGCGCAGCTGCGGCGTGATCAGGAAGGAACCCGAGGCGTTCACCGTGGCGCTGCCGGTCGCGCCGTTGACCGTATAGGCGGTGCCATTGGCCTGACCGAACAGCGTGGTGGTCGCCAGATCGGCGTTGAGGAAAGGCGTCGGGTTGAAGGTCGTGGTCGAGGTCAGCCCGTTCCAGCCGGCCACCACGTTGACATCGCCGCCGATCACGCCATCGCCCTGCGCATTCTGCACCGAGGCGAAGAAGATCACGTCGCCGCGCGCCAGAAAGGTCAGATCGAAGTCCGAGGAGTAGTTCAGCTCGCTGGACACGAGGATGGTGCCCGCCTCTGTCGCGGCGCCATTGGTCTGGACGATCACGTTCTGCGTCGCAAGCGCGGTGATCAGGCTGGATGTGGTGATCGCCGAAGCACCGCTGAGAATGACCGAGTTGTTGTCGGTCACCTCGAGGTTGCGCGGGTCGATCAGGAGGGTGCCGCCCTCGGTATCGACCGAGCCGGTGAAGCTGAGGTCTTCGCCCGAAACCTCGACAAAGCCGCCCTCGCCGCCCTTGGCGAAGATCTGGCCGTCAAAGGTGGTGGTGCCGGTGGAGGTGACCTGAACCGTGCCGCCTTGTGTGCCCGAGGCGTCGATCAGCCCCGAAAGATCGACCACCTTGCCATGGGCTATGACCGTGCCGCCCGTGCCGTCGCCGTTCTTCGCCTTGACCGGCTTGTCGACCTTGAGCGTGCCGGTGTCGCCGGCGGTCAGGAAGATCTTGCCCTTGACCTTGGCCACACCCGTCGCCTCGATCGTGCCCTTGGTATTGCCGGCCAGGGCATAGACATTACCGCCATTGGCGCGCAATTCGGCCGCCGCGGCGCGGATCGTGCCGCTCTCGCTGACCGAAGTGTCATCGCCGCCGATCTTGACCGAGAAGAGCCCGTCATCGACGGCGGCGTCGCGCATCAGGATCTCGCGGCCCGCGACCAGACCGACCGTGCCGTTGGGCGCGGTGATCGTGCCCTCATTGACCACATGCCGCGCCAGAAGCGCCACATCGCCGCCCATCGAGGAGACCTGGCCGAGGTTGACGACATAGGCCGCCGACTCGCCCGCAAAGGTCGTATCGCCACCGTCCAGCAGGTCGCTGTCCGACATGTCCAAGGTCGTCGCCACAAAGCGCCCGCCGGTGTTGATCACCCCGGTCTTGCCCACCACGATGCCATTGGGGTTGACGAGATAGACCGAGCCCGTCGCCGACAGGCTGCCCATGATCGCCGACAGATCGCCGCCCGTCACCCGGTTCAGCGTCGCCCCGCTGCCATTGTTGACCTGAACCCCGAAGCCCTGCCCGATCGAGAAGCTGCCCCAGTCGACGATGCCATACTGGCTGGCCTGCTGCATCAGAAGCTGGGTCGGCGACGGGTTGGACACGGTGACATCGCCTGCCACCACCGTCGGACTGGTCGGCAGATCCTGCGCGTAAAGCGCGCTCGGCAGGAAGGCGGCGCCAAGAAGATAAGCGGCGAGCAGGTTTCTTTGCGACATCACGAGCCCTCGACGGGTTTAAAGTCAGGTATTAAATTCGCAGTCCAAGTCTCGGCAAAGGTTAATGAATTGCCGGGCGTCGTCTCATTTCGCATTGGCGTCCAGCGCCGCCATCGCCGCGGTGAACCCGTCGAGCGAGACGGGCACCACGATCTTCTTCTGTCCGGCCAGTGCTGTGAAGCTGACATTGGCCGAGGGCACCGCCTTCAGCCGGGTCCAGAGATCGGCGCTGCCATCGGAATCGGCGATGCAGCCCTGCGGCGCGCAGGTCAGATAGGTCAGCTGCAGAAGATCCTCCTGCGGGCGCGGCGCCGTGGCATCGGCCCCGGCGGCGGCGGGCTGGTCAAGGCTGATCGTCACACCGGCGCGCAGCGCCACATCGGTCGGCACCTGCAGGGCCAGCCGCGCCGCCTTGGCCCCCGGCGGGGTGCCGATGGTGAAGGCCAGCAAGGGATGCATCTGGCCGTCCTGGCCTTTCAGGTTCAGCCGCGTCGTCATCTGGCAGAGCGGCTTCGCCGGCGAGCCATCGGCCTGGGGCACCACATTGCAGGCCACCGTCCAGGCGCCATAGGTCGCCGTGGTCGCGGTCGGCGGCGCCGTATCGGCCAGCACCGCCCCGCCCGCCGCCAGCGTCACGGCCAGCACCGGCCCCGTCATCTTCAAAAGCATCGCGATCTTCCCGAATTCCATCTCAGAACCTCGCCGTCAGCTGCACGGCCAGCGAGGTGTCGCCCGAAGGCGTGGTGCCCGCCGAGGTCAGGGCCCTGGCCAGATCCATCTTGGCCACGAAATTCTCACCCACCGAGAATTCGCCGCCGATCCCCACCGCCGCCATATGTTCGACCGGCGAGACCTGCACCCCGCCCAGGGTCACCTTGTCGGCAAGGCCGAAATCGGCAAAGACATGCGGGCGGAACTGGCCCAGCGCCTTGCCCATCGGCACGCTGTAGGGGGCGGCGCGGTATTCGACGCTGACCCAGGCGCCCGATTGCGTCGGCACCGCGTTGGAGGGATAGCCCCGCACCGTCGCATCGCCGCCAAGCGACAACTGCTCCAGCGCGTGCAATTCGTCGGGCGAATATTGCATCCCCAGACGCAGCGCCACGGCGCGGTCCTTGTCGATCGCGATCTCCTGCGCCATCGAGGCCTTGAAATAGGCAAAGCTCTTGTCCGCCGCCCCCTCGGTCTGCGAACGCCCGCCGGTCAGCGACAGTTCGAAATTGCCATGGGTGGACTTGCCGAAGATCTGCCCGTTCAGCGCCGAGCGCAGGCCAAGCTGCAGGTGTTCGAGGTCGGTCTTCTCGCGCCCGAAGGCGAGGACGCCGCCGAGGTACTGGGTGCGGTCGTAGGTATTGGCGGCAAAGCCGACGAAAACCTCCGGCACCAGCGTCCAGGTCCCGGGCTTGCGCGGCAGCGGGAAGGCAAGCTCGGCGGTAAAGCCATTGGTCGTGGTCGAAGAGGTGATCGGCCCGTCGGGCACCGAATAGCTGGAGATGTGGCTCAGCCCGAGGGTCGTCTTCATCCGCAGCCCGTTGGAGAAGGTGACCGGGATGAAATAGCTCAGCGCATGCGAGAGATAGCCCTTGTCGTGCTGCGTGTCCCAGATGTCGCCATGGCCAAGGCTGTCGGGCGACATGTTCAGCTGGTAGGACAGCTGATGGTCCTGCCAGGGCAGCGCCGACATGTTGAAGCCGGTGAAGATGCGCTCCTTGCCGGTGTCATCGGTGCCCGAGTTCGAGATGCCGGCATAGCCCGACCAGGGCCGCCCGTTCTGCACCTGAAGCGTCAGCCTGGTGCTGTCTGGCGCGCTGCCCGGCTCGAAGACCACCGCGACATGGCGGAAGGGGTTGAGGTTCAGCCAGTTCACATCCTCGAGCAGGGTCGCGGTATTGACCTCCTGCCCCGGACGGACCCGGATCTGGCTTGCGACATAGCCCTGCGCCCCGGCCTTGGCGCCGGCCACCTCGGTCGCCTGCAGGACGAAGGTGTTGACGTTGACCTGCAGGACGCCCGAGGTCACCTCCTGCGGCGGCACGGTCACCTGCACCAGCGAGCGGCCATTGTCGCGGTAGTATTTGGTGATGTCGGTCTCGATCGCGCCGATGACCTTGTAGGACAGGGGCTGGCCGATGTATTTCTGCAGGATGCTCTTGAAGCCCGCCCCCTGCGCGGTGGGTCCGGCCAGCGCGGTGCTGACCCCCGCCCCGGATTTCGCCCGCGCCTTCGGCCCGTTGGCATGGGCATCGACGATCATCAGGCCAGAGAGATCGACGCCGAAGGGCGTCGGGTCGGTCAGGCGGTTTTCAAGGGCGCTCGCGCTCAGCGTCGTGGTCTGCGGGCCGTGCAGCACCGGGGCGGGGTGGGTCTCCAGCCCCTGGGCCTGCGCAAGTCCGGCGCTCACCAGGACCGCGACCGCGCCGGACAACGCCGGACCGATCAATTCCCTGCGATAGAGCGTGACAAAGGTCTCTGCGGCCATGAGCTTTCCCTGAAGTCGCGAATGTCTAACAAGTCTTAACGCATAAATTCAAAATCCAAAGAGGATGATTGCGCGATTGTGCCAAAGGCGGGGACAATCACGCTTTACTCACGCTGGTGTAACGCAGGTGAGAGGGCGGCGCGCGCCCGATCAAAGCGGCGGATCGGGCTGCGGGACGCCTGCGCCCGGCTGGCAGGCGAATCGCGCGCCGGGCGGGGGACGGGTCAGCCGGGCTTGCGTTCGCCCGCACGAACCGCGAAGGGCAGCCGGTTTTCCGGCGGCGGCAGCGGGCAGATCGCGAAATCGGTGAAGGCGCAGGGCGGGTTGAAGGCGCGGTTGAAATCCAGCGTGATGCGGTCGCCGTCTGGCGCGCCGATCAGAAAGCGGCTGGCGGCATAGGTCTCCGGCCCCGAGGTGGCATCGCGGATCACGAACATCGGCTTGCCGGCCTTCCAATGCGTCGCAAGCAGGGTGACGGCATGGCCCGCATGGGTGAAATGCGCCCTATGGGTCAGCAGCACCTCGGTCGGCCCCGCGCCCTTCTGGTCGACCGCCTGGGCCTGGGGCGCATCCAGCACCTCCCAAGTCGCAGAGATCACCCAGGCCGGATCGAAGGGATAAAGGGTCAGGACCACGCTGCGCGGAATGGTCAGATCGCGCACGCGCAGGGCCGGCTGCCCCTCGACCGTGTGGAGTTCCAAAAGCAGATGCCCGACCTCCAGCATCGGATTGCCGCCCATCGCGGTGAAGTCCTGCACGCCTTCGGGAGTCTCCAGCCGCGCCGATGTGGCGCTGGCGGTCAGGGTGCCCAGATGCGCCGGACCGACCGAGATCACGAGGTCATTGTCGGGCGCCGAACCCAACCTCTGCGGCCCGGGCCCGATCTCGACCCGGTCGGTCAGGTTCAGCCAGCCGTCCATCGCCATGAGGCCTTGCAGCCGCTCGCCCTTCCAGGCGGCATGGGCCTGCGCGTCAAAACCTGTCATGACTCGATCCGGTCGCGCAGGTCGGCCAGATCGACCCGGCGCAGGTAGCGCGGAATGTTGCTCCAGATCGGGTGAAAGCCGTAGCCGCCCTCGATCAGCTCGTCGATGGCGGCCTGACGCGACCAGCCCTCGTAAAGGATGCGCCACAGCGCCACGATCAGCCCGGTGCGGTCGGCGCCGTGGCGGCAATGCACCAGCACCGGCCCCTCCTGCATCCCCGCCCGCAGCGCCCGGATCGCCAGCACCACCTTGGCGCCGTTCTGTTCGCCGACATGCCGTGTCTTCATCGGCACACGGCGGAGCACAAGCCTCGTACCCGCGGCCAGCGACTTGTCATCCAGCGTCTGGCGCAGCGACAAGACGCTGCGCAGGCCCATCGCCTCCAGCCCGGCAAAGCCCTGCGCATCGGGCTGCGAGGCGCGGTAAAGCTGCGGCGTCACCTGGTAGAAATTCGGCACCCCCGCCATATCGGGCTGCACACGCGGCGCCCAGGCAAGGGGCCGCACCTCGAAGGCCAGGCCCGGAATCGGCAGCAAAGAACTGGGCATGGCCGCCAGAAGCGATCTGCGGTTGAGCGCGGCAGGAAAAAACACACGGGCAGCGGGCATCAAGGCTCCTTTTCGGCCCTCAGGATGCGGGTAAATCGGCCAAAAAGCAAGACAGGCGCAGGATCGGGCCGCCCCTCGCCCCGGTTTTGCGGGCCGGTCGCCTGCTCTGCAGGCGTCAGGGGAGGGGCGCGGATGGGGCTGCGGTTGAAGGAAAGACCGGGCCGCGCCCTGCCCTATGGCGGTGACAGGCCGGCGCCGTGGGTCCGCCTTCGGCGCCATGAAATAGAATTACAGAAGTTTCGGCCAATCCCTGCGGATACGCTTGATAGAGGCCCGCATCTGCGGGTATCATGAAAAAAATTACCGAACTGGAGCTTTCCCATGGCCGAACCGACCGCAGAGACCCGTCTGATCCGCTATGGCATCGCCGATGCGCAGGCCGGCGGGCAGAAGCGCCCCTTCGCCAAGGCGGTGCGGGCGGGGGATTATGTCCATGTCTCGGGCCAGGTGCCGACCGTCGATGGCGAGGTCGTCCTCGGCGGCATCGTCGCCCAGACCGAACAGGTGATCGAGAATATCAAGGCCGTGCTGGCCCTGGCCGGCTGCGGGCTGGAGGATGTGATCAAGGTCACCTGCTGGCTGGATGATCCGCGCGACTTCTCCAGCTTCAACGCGGTCTTCGAGCGTCATTTCGCGGCGCATCCGCCGGCCCGCTCCACCGTGCAGTCGCGGCTGATGGTCGATGCCAAGGTCGAGATCGACGCGCTGGCCTGGAAACCGCTGTAAGGAACCCGCCATGAAAGTTCTGATCCAGCGCGATGCCGCAACGGCGGTCGATTGTGTCGCCGGGCTGATCGCGGCGCGGCTGCGGCGGGTGCCGGCTTCGGTTTTGGGGCTTGCGACCGGCGGGACGATGGAATCGGTCTATGCGCGGCTGATCGCCCTGCATCAGGCGGGGCAGGTCAGCTTTGCCGGGGCGCAAAGCTTCAACCTCGATGAATATGTCGGCCTCGCCCCGGATCACCCCTGTTCCTACTGGCGCTATATGCGCGCGCAACTTTTCGACCATGTCGACCTGCCCGCCGCAGCCGCCCATCTGCCGCGCGGCGATGCGCCCGACCCCGAGGCCGAGGCCGACCGCTACGAGGCCGCCATCGTGGCCGCCGGCGATATCGGCCTGCAACTGCTCGGCCTTGGCGCCAATGGCCATATCGGCTTCAACGAGCCGACCTCCAGCCTCTCCTCCCTGACCCGGATCAAGACGCTGACCCGCTCGACCCGCGCCGCCAATGCCCGCTTCTTCAGCAATCCCGAGGAGGTGCCGCGCCTGGCCATCACCATGGGCATCGGCACGATCCTGCGGGCCGAAGAGGTGGTGCTGCTGGCGCATGGCGCGGGCAAGGCCGCCGCGGTGGCCGCGATGGTGGAAGGCCCGCTTTCCGCCGCCTGCCCCGCCTCGGCGCTGCAACTGCACCGCAAGGTGACGGTGGTGCTGGATCAGGAGGCCGCAAGCCAACTGGCGCTGCGCGACTATTACGAGGATGTCCACCCCGAGGGCCGCGACGCCGCGATCTGATCCAGTGCCGCACGCAGGGCGCGCACGGCCCCGGCATCGGTGCCGCGCGCCCCTGGCGGCTGAAAGCCGAAGCTTGTGATGCGGGCATCTGCGGGCGCGGCGAGGGGGGCCGAACAGGAGGCGTGGATCTCTGTCAGCGGCAGGTGGGCCGCGAAAGCCGCGGCATTGCCGGCATTGACCCCACCGCCCGGCATGACGACCAGCCCGGGGCGGACCATATCCGCCAGCCGCGCGATCCCCGCCAGCGCCGACAGCGCCCCGCCCGAGGACAGGACGCGCTTGATCCCCAGGTCCGCACAAAGCGCCATCGCCTCGGCGACATCGGGCACCAGATCGATCGCGCGGTGGAGGGTGATATCAAGGCCGTCCGCCGCAGCCACCAGGTCGGACAGCACCGCGCCATCCAGCCGCCCATCCGAAAGGGAGGCCCCGATCACCACGCCCGCCAGCCCCGCGGCGCGGGCGGCGGCGATCTCGGCGCGCATCGCGCGGACCTCGGCGCCGCTCCAGACGAAATCGCCGGCGCGGGGGCGGATCATCGCCAGCGCGGGCAAGGGTCCCTCGGCGGCCAGCGCCATCAACCCGGCCGAAGGTGTCAGGCCCCCCAGCGCCAAGGCCGCGCAAAGTTCGATCCGGTCGGCGCCACCCGCCGCCGCCGCGGCAAGCCCCGCCGCATCGTCGACGCAGATTTCCAGGGTGATCGCTGTCATGTCCGCCTCCGTTCCATGAAGAGGAGCAGGCTTGCGCCCAGGGTACCGCAGAGCCCGCTCAGCATCGCCGCGGCAGGATAGCCGCCAAGACTGGTGCCCAGCGCGAAGATGCAGGCGCCAAGCCCGCCGCCGGCAAAGGCATTGACCGCGATCAGCGAGGCGGAAAGGCCCGGCCGGTCGCGGATCATGTCCAGAAGATAGGTGATCGGCAAGGAGATCATCCCCGCCGCCGCCAGTCCGGCAAGACCGCTGGCCAGGTACACCTGCCAGGGCGCCGTGGCCCAGGCAATCGCGGTCAGGTAGCAAAGATACAGCCCCGCGCAGATCAGAAGCGCGCGGGGAATCGCCATCGTGCGGCTGACCCGGGTCCAGAAGACCATGAAGATCACCTCCAGCACGGCGACGAAGCCGACCAGAAAGCCCACATCCTCGGCCCGGCCCTGCGCCGAGCCGGTCACGATCAGCGGCAGCACGGTGCCGTTGGTGTTGAGCATCTGGCTGATCAGCGCGACGCCCAGCACCCGGACCAGAAGGCCCGGCTTCAGGATCAGCCCGATATCGGCCAGGGCGGCGCGCCGGGCGGGCGGCGCAGCGGGCATAGGTTCTGCCGGGTCGTCCCGAGTCCGGGGTGGCGCGTCAGGCTCCAGCCCGAAGGTCACGGTCAGACAGATGCCGCAGGCGACCAGCGCCGCGATGAGATAGGCCGCCATCATGCTGCTCTGCCCGCTCAGAACCAGGCCCACCACGCCGGGCATCACCACCCAGGACAGCGAAATCATCATCCGCATCAAGGCGTTGGAAATCCGCGCCTCCTCGGCGTCAAAGCGGGCGGAATGGGCGGAGACATTGCCGAAGAGCATCGAGTTGATCGAGTGGAACAGCGCCAGCGGCCCGAGCGTCGCCAGCGCGAAGGTCGGCACCGAGGGCAAGGCCCAGACCATGCCATAGCCGAAGATGCCAAAGAGGCTGACAAAGATCATCGGCCGCCGGTAGCTGCGGAACCGGTCCGAGATCATGCCGACGCCGATCGCCATGACCACATAGGCCAGCGATGAGGCGAGGGCCAGAACCGCGTATAGATGGTCGCTCATCCCCAGTTCGCGGATCGCGATCATCGATTGATAGGGCGAGGTGGCCGCCCCGGCAAAACCGTAGAGGAAGATCGCCGCCGCAGAGGCGCGCACCACCCGGTGCCGGCGCAGGATGTCCAGCCAGGGGCCCATGCTCAGGCCGGGAACCGGGCAGAGACTTGCGGCGCGGGCTCGAACTCGGCGCGGGCCTCGAAGGGCACGGTGCCGCGGGCGCGGTGCAGGTTGGTCAGGCGCGGGATGTCCTGATTGACCACACCATCGCTGAGCGCCATCAGGTTGGGATTGGCCAAGGGGGCGAGTTCCGGCGAGAGATAGCCCGATTTCACCACCAGAAGCCGCACCTTGGCCGGGTCGAGCCCGAGCGCCGCGAAATCGGACAGGTTGTGATAGGGCCTGCGCCGTGCGGCCAGAACCAGCGTGATGCCCTGAATGCGCACCACCGCCTGACGCTCGGCCAGACTGGCGCCTTCGGCCAGGCGGATCACCTCGGCCTCGGTCATCACCGCAACGCCCGAGGGGTCAAGGCTCGCCCCGATGGTGAGGGGCAGAAAAGCGCCCTCACCCGCCGCAAAGCAGGCCTCGACCGCGGGCCGGTCGGTGATGCCGGCCAGAAGCGCGCCCTGCCAGTTACGAGCGATCAGCGCGGCCAGAACATCGGCCCGGTCGCCGACGCCGCCGCCGGTCGGGTTGTCGCCGCTGTCGGCCAGGATGATCGGGGTGGTGGTCGTGGTGGCGGCGATGTCCAGCATCCGGTCCAGCGGCCCGGTCACCGGACCAAAGCGGAAGGCGTCGCGGGCGGCCCAGAAATCGCCCGCGATGCGGGCGGCGGCGGCTTTGGCGGAGGCCAGGTCGGTGCCGGTCACCACGGCGCAGGCGGTGGCGCGCGGCTCGTCGGCCCAGACATAGCCGATCATCAGATCGGTGCGCCAGACGCCCGGCCCCTCCAGCCCCGGCAGGGCGGCATAAAGGCTGCGGGCCGGCTCATCCTCGGTCGAGGACCGCTCGCCCGGCAGAAGCAGCGGCACCGGGACGCGCACCACGCCGGGCCGCGCCCCGGTTTCCAGCGCCTTCAGCAACATGCCATAGGCCGCAGCCATCGTCTCGCCCACGTCGATATGGGGGGCGGTGCGGTAGGCGGCGAAGATGTCGATCTGGTCGATGATCCGGGCCGAGACATTGCCATGCAGATCATAGCTGGTGGCGATCAGCATGTCGGGACCCACAGCTTCGCGGACGGCAGAGATCCAGTCGCCCTCGGCATCCCACATGCCTTCGACCTTCATCGCGCCATGCATCGCGAGATAGACCGCATCGAAGGGCTTGGCCGCCGCAAGCCTTTGCAGGAACTCGGCCTTCAGCGCCGCGTAGGTCGCGCGAGAGACCGGGCCGCCGGGCACGGCGCGGGCGTGCAGGAAGGGGGCCACCTCCGCCGGGTGGCTTCCGAGGAAGGCGAAATAGTCGTGCGCGGTCAGCTCCGCCCCGCGCAGCACGCGGAAGTCTTCGACCTGCATCAGGACGGGGGAATAGGTCGAGCATTCGGTGTGGATGCCGCCAACGGCGATGCGCATGGGTTTGTCTTTCGGAAAGGTCAGGATGGCAGGGGCAGCGAAATGCCCCTGCCCTTGCGGTCACAGTTTCGGATGCAGCCGGACCTGGGCGGCAAAACGCAGCCAGTCCTTGTTGGCGCGCTCGGTCCAGGCGGCCTCGGCCACGGCGGAAAGGCGCGGGAAGACGAGGTCGTTGAACCAGTCCACGGTGGTGAAATGCTCCGACCAGATACAGGCCTGAACGCCGCGCATCCGGGGGCGCAGTTCTTCGGGGAAATCGCCCTCGGCCTCATAGGCATAGGTCTTTTCCGGCGGCACCGGCCCGGCCCAGCCGGCACCGTTTTCCAGCCAGTCCGGCCCCTGCACCATGTCAAGGTAATAGGCCTGACCCGGCGTCATCACCACGTCATAGCCTTCAAGCGCGAGGTCGATGCCCACTTGCGGGTTCTCCCAAGCCATCAGCAGCGTATCTTCCGGCGGCACGCCGCCACCATGCGCCACCTCGTTCCAGCCGACCAGAACCTTGCCGCGCGCGGTCAGCATGTCCTTGATCCGCTTGAGGAACCAGCTTTGCAGCTCGAAGGTGCCGGACAGGCCCTCGCGCTGCATCAAGACCCTGGCGCGCGGGCTTTGCAGCCAGGCATTGCGCGCCACCTCGTCGCCGCCGATGTGGAAATGGCGCGAGGGGAAGATTTCGCACAGCTCGTCGATGATGGTTTCAAGGACGGTGAAGGTTTCGGGGATGCCGGGGTTCCAGGAGTTGTTGGGAAAGCCCTGGACCGGGTAATAGCTGTTGGGCGTCTCGTCGGGATCGACGAGGAAGGGCAGTGCGGCCACCACGCAGGAGGCATGGCCGGGGGTCTCGATTTCCGGCATCACCTCGACGCCGAGGGCTTCGGCATGGGCCACCACGGCGCGCATCTGGTCTTGCGTATAGTAGCCGCCCGAGGTGTCCGGCCCGTCACCCAGCTGCGGCAGCATGGCGGGGGTGGCGGCGGACCGGTGGGCGCCAGCCTCGGTCAGGGCGGGATAGGCGCGGATCTCGGCGCGCCAGCCCTCGTCATCGGTCAGGTGCCAGTGGAACAGGTTCATCTTGTGCCAGGCCATCAGATCGACCACGCGCTTGACCTCATCGAAGCTCCAGAAATGGCGGGAGACATCGAGGTGGCAGCCGCGCCAGCCATAGCGCGGCGCATCGGTGATCTCTCCCGTGGCCGGGAACTGGAAGGCCTTGTCGGTGAAGGCGCCGTGCAGCATCTGGGCCAGCGACAGAAGGCCGAAACGGTGGCCGGCCGCGCTGCTGGCGGTCAGGGTGATCGTCTCGGCGAAGGTCAGGCGGTAGGCCTCGGGGGCGAGGGTCGCATCATGGGCAAAGGCAAGCGCGCGGCTGCCGGGGACCGCCGTCAGCTGAAAGAGCTTGCGCGCCGCCGGGAAGAGCCTTGCGTGCAGCGCGTCGATGGACAGCATCAGCCGTTTTTCGGCCAGCGAACTGGCGGGTGCTGCGTGGAGGAGAACCGGCGCCGCACCGGGCGTGGCGCTGATCGCATTGGGCCAGGGCAACAACGCGAAGGGCAGCGTCAGCCGCCCCTCGGGCAGGCGCGGCGGCGGCAGGGGCGGCGTGGCCGCATCATAGGTCAGATCGCCGACCTGCACCGGAAGGTAAGCGCCGCCCATCGTGACCCAGGCGCTTTTGGCCGCATCGTTGCGGTGGAAGGGCGAGCGGTTCAGCCCCTCGGCCCGCAGGGTCCAGCTGGCCCCGGGGGCGAGGCGGAAACCCTCGTGCGGGGCAAATTCGTGGAAATTCGCGGTGCGGCGCAACAGGCGGCCGCCTTCGATGAAATGCTCGGGCAGAACGCGGGTGATCGTCGTCACCGAAAGGGTGAAATCGCTGAGCACCGCCTCGGAGAGGTTGGTCAGACGCAGGGTCCAGGTGCCGGCGGGCGCAGGCTCCAGCGCCCAGTCATTTTCCAGAAACAGGGTCATGTTCGCCTCAGAAATCAGCGGATTGCGAGAAGGTGCGCGCGAGCGCGGGGATGCCCGCCGTCAGGCCGCAATCGACCGGCAAGCAGACGCCGGTGATGGCTTGCGCAAGGTCGGAGGCGAGGAAGCCCACCGCCTCGGCCACATCCTCGGCCCTTGCGATGCGGCCAAGCGGATAGTGCGAGGCGGCTTCGGTGAAGACATCGGGGTTGGCGGCGGCCCGCGCCTCCCAGGCCTGCGTGCGCACGGTGCCGGGGGCGACCGCATTGGCGCGGATGCCGAACTTGCCGTATTCCACCGCGATCTGCCGGGTCAGATGGATCATCCCCGCCTTGGCCGAAGAATAGGCCGGATGCCCGAAGACGCCCAATCCGTTGACCGTGGCGATGTTGATGAGCGCGCCCTGATGCGCCTTCAGCTGCGGGGCCAGCGCCGAGAAGACATAGAAGATCGCATCGAGGTTCAGCGCCCGGTCCGCCGTCCAATTCTCAACGGTGGTCGATTGCAGGCTGCCGGCCTGGGCGGCACCGGCATTGTTGACGAGGGTCCTGAGCGCGCCCATGCCCTCCACTTTCGCGGCGAAGCTGCGGCAGGCCTCGGGATCGGTCACGTCCAGCTGCACCGCCACGAAACCCGCGCCCAGATCGGCCGCCGCCCGGCTCGCGGCAGGCAGGTCGCGGTCGGCCAGCACCACCACATCATGATCCGCCCGCAGACGGCGCGCGATGGCCCGCCCGATATCCCCGGCCGCCCCGGTCACAATGGCAAGACGTTGCCCCATGGGTCACTTCCTTTGCGGCATGTCAAAATCCGAAAGCCGGGGCTGCCGCCTGCGCCCCCGCCCTCGCAGAGGTCAGTCGCCCAAAAGCTGGCGGTCGTCGCCGTCGCGGTGCTTGACCAGTTGTTCCTTGATGCCGCGCAGGATGCGGGCCGCGCGGTCGCGGTCGGCATAGGCCACCAGATTGGCCAGGATGTCGACCGCCGCCAGAAAGGCGAACCGGGTGGAGGAGGCGCGGAAGATGTTCTTGCCCTCGGGCAGATCGACCGCGATCACCACATCCGCCGCCTCGGCCACCGGCGAGCCGCTTTGCGTCAGCGCGATGGTCGGGATCCCCCGGTCGCGCAAGAGGCCAAAGCAGCGCACCAGTTCCAGATTGCGCCCGGTGAAGGAAGACCCGAAGACCACCGTGCCCGGCTGGGCCGCGGCGGCAAGCATCAGGCTCATCCCGTGGTCATTGCTGGCCGAGATGCGCAGGCCAAAGCGGAAGAGCCGGTTCTGCAGCTCGTTCACGATCATCGAGGAATTGCCGCCCGAACCGAAGGCATAGATCATGTCGGCCTTGTTCAAGAGGCCCACCGCCGTCTCGACCGCCGCAAGGTCAAGCCCGCGGTGCATCTCGAACAGGGCGTTCTGCGCCTTGGTGACGATATCCTCGGCCACCTCGACCGCGTTGGAGGTCACCGACTCGGGCTTCAGGTACCGCAGCCCGACATAGGTGCTGCGGGCCAGCTGCACCTTGAAATCCGAAAAGGAGACGCAGCCGAGCCGCCGGCAGAACCGCGTCACGGTGGGAGGAGAGACCCCTGCCCTTTCGGCGATCTCGGTGATCGAGGCATTGGTGGCAAAGTTCACATCCGCCAGCACCGAAGCCGCCAGCCGCTTTTCCAGCGCAGAAAGCTTGCCCTCGGCATCGCCGAGCGCGATGATCAGGTTGGGCGCGGACTGCGATACAGGCTCGCGCGCGGGGTCCTCGGTTTTGATCATGGCGCTCCCGTCCGGCAAAAGGCCTGCACGCGGCCATCCGCCACGCTGCGCCCTGAAGTGATCGCTTGGTCCAGCATTTGGATGAATCCCGAAATTCATTTTCTTGCCACCTTGACATTTAGCCATATGAGGCCCGAATATTCCAGAAGATATGCAAGGGCACTGAAATTTTTTTCATGGGGCGCATGAAATGACGGCAGAGCGTGATCCGTTCAAGACTCCCTTCCCCGCGGAAGACACCGACCGCAACGCGATCTGGCAGATGCTGGTGCCGCGCGACATCGACGCTTTCGTCAGCGCCGATTGGGAGGCGGTGGCCGGCGACTTCATCGCGGAGAATTTCACCGGGATCAGCGGCAATTTTCAGGGCGATCCGGATGGCTACACCCTCGCCTTCCCGACGCTGGAGGCTTACCGGACCGAATGGCTGCGCCAGGCCGCCGACTTCGGCGCCGCCAAGGCCGCGGGCGCCTTTGCCGGCGATCCGCGCGACGGCATCTATGCCGCAACCCGGCTTGAGGTGATCGAGATCACCGGCGAGGCCGCCATGGTGCGCAAGAAGTTCGATGGCAGGCTCGCCAAGGCCGATGGCAGTTTCGACCGGATGAACTGGCAGACGCTCTACATCTGCCGCAAAGAGGACGGGCGCTGGAAAATCGCGGGGTTCGTCGGCTACCTGCCGCATATCAAGGAGTGATCATGTCCTCTCAGTCCTCGACCGCCCCGAACGCGAGCGCCCCGAACTCGTCCGCCCCGAAGCGGATCTTCGTTGCGGCCCTCGCGACGGAGACCAATACCTTTTCGCCGATCGCGATCGACCGCAAGGGCTTTGAGGATTCGCTTTATGCCGCGCCGGGCCAGCATCCGGTGACGCCGACGCTTTGCACCGCACCGATCCCGGTGGGCCGCAGGGTCTGCGCCGCCAAGGGCTGGACCCTGATCGAGGGCACCGCCGCCTGGGCAGACCCTGCGGGCCTTGTCGCGCGCACCGCTTACGAGGGCTTGCGGGACGAGATCCTGTCCCAGTTGCAGGCCGCCCTGCCGGTCGATGCCGTGGTTCTGGGCCTGCATGGCGCGATGGTGGCGCAGGGCTATCTCGACCCCGAGGGCGACCTTCTGACCCGGGTGCGCGCCATCGTCGGGCCGGATGTCCTCGTCTGCGCCGAGCTTGACCCGCATTCGCATCTGACCGCGAAACGGGTGGCGGCGGCGGATTTCTTCGTCGTCTTCAAGGAATTTCCCCATACCGATTTCGTCGACCGGGCCGAGGATCTCTGGCGCATCGCCGTGGACACGCTGGAAGGTCGAGTCAAACCGGTGATGTCGGTCTTCGACTGCCGGATGATCGACGTCTTCCCGACCTCGCGCCAGCCGATGCGCGGCTTTGTCGACCGGATGATGGCTTTGGAGGCCTCTACCCCGCGACTTCTGTCGCTGTCCGCCATTCATGGTTTCATGGCGGGCGATGTGCCGGAAATGGGCACCAAGATGATTGCCGTGACCGATGGCGATGCGGCCTTGGGGGCCGAAATGGCCGAACGGCTCGGGCGCGAGCTTTTCGCCAACCGGGGCCGCCACATGATGCCGCAGATCGACGAGAAGGTCGCGGTCGCGCAGGCGATGGCCGCACCGAAAGGTCCGGTGGTGATCGCCGACATGTGGGACAATCCCGGCGGTGGCACGGCCGGCGATGCGACGGTGATCCTGAAGGAGCTTCTGGCGCGCGGCGCGCGCGGCGTGGCGGTGGGCACGATCTGGGACCCGGTCGCGGTGCAGCTGTGCTTTGCCGCCGGCGAAGGGGCCGAGATGCTGCTCCGCTTTGGTGCCAAGTCGGCGCCCCTGACCGGCGAGCCCCTCGATGCCCTCGTCCGCATCCAGCGCCTCGCCCCCGAGGCCGAGATGAAGTTCGGCGAAAGCGTCGTGCCCTTCGGCCCGGCGGCGCGGATTGCCCTCTTGGATGCGGCAGGCGCGGAAACCGGGATCGAGGTCATCCTCAACACGGTGCGGGCGCAAAGCTATGACCCCTCGCTTTTCACCGCGCTGGGGATCGACCCTCTGGCGCAGAAGATCCTGGTGATCAAATCGACCAACCATTTCTATGCGGCCTTCCAGCCGATCGCGGCGGAGATATTGTATTGCTCGGCCGGCAAGCCCTATCCCAACGACCCGGCGACCAATCCCTACCGGCTGGTGCGACGCGATATCTGGCCGCGCAGCGCCGACCCTTTTGGCGAAGGCAACTGACATGGCATTTCCCTGGCCCGAGGTGGGCAGCCCGCTCAGCGACGTGATGACCCCGATGCCGGTGATCGACGAGGCGCGCCTTGCCGCCAACATCGCCCGGGCGCAGGACTATATGACGGCGCAGGGCCTGGCCTTCCGGCCCCATATCAAGACCCACAAGATACCCGCCGTGGCCCGACAGCAGGTGGAGGCCGGCGCCATAGGCATCAACTGCCAGAAGCTGACCGAGGCCGAGGTCTTTGCCGAGGCCGGCTTTGACGACATCCTGATCACCTACAACCTGCTGGGAGAGGCAAGGCTTCAAAGGCTCGCCGCGCTGAACGCGCGGATTTCGGCGCTGAAAGTCGTGGCTGACAGCGCCGTGACGGTGGCGGGGCTGGCATCCGCCTTCACCCCCGACCGCCCGCTGACCGTTCTGGTCGAATGCGACACCGGCGCCGGGCGCTGCGGCGTGCAAAGCCCGGCGGAGGCGTTCGCCCTCGCCCGCCAGATCGCAGCCGCGCCCGGTCTGCGCTTTGGCGGTCTTCTGACCTATCCCGCCACGGGCGGCGCGGCCCGGGTCGAGGCCTTCCTCGCCCAGACCATGACGCTGTTGCAGGCGGCGGGCCTGCCCTGCCCGATCCGGTCGAACGGCGGCAGCCCGGATCTGTGGAAGGCGCATCTGGTGCCCAGTGCGACCGAGCATCGCGCCGGGACTTACGTCTACAACGACCGCTCGATGGTGCGGGCCGGGGAATGCGGGCCGGAGGATCTGGCGATGCATGTGCTGGCCACCGTCGTCTCTTGTCCCACTCCGACGCGGGCGGTGCTGGATTGCGGGTCCAAGGCGCTGACCTCGGACCTTCTGGGCTTTGCCGATCATGGCGAGATCGAGGAGCTGCCCGGCGCGCGCATCGTCTCGCTCTCCGAGGAACATGCGGTGGTGGATCTGAGCGCCTGCACCGCGGCACGGCCCGTGGTTGGCGCAAGGGTCCGGGTCATCCCGAACCACACCTGCGTCATCAGCAATCTTTACGACCGGATGGTGTTTCACCGCGATGGCGTGGTGACACGGGTGGAAGACGTCGCCGCGCGCGGCACGGTCTGGTGACGGCGATGGGCGACGGTCTTTTTCACGCGGAACGGATCTTCGACGGCACGCAGTGGCACGACGATGCCGCCTTGCGCGTCAGGGCGGGCCGCGTGGTGGAGATTGTCGCGGGCGCCAAGGGGGCCGAGCGTCTTGATGGCTGGATCGTGCCGGGCCTGATCGACCTGCAGGTGAACGGCGGCGGCCGGGTTCTTTTCAACAACGACCCAACCCCCACCGGCATCGCCACGATCTGCGCCGCCCATGCCGGTTTCGGGACGACCGCCGTCATGGCGACGCTCATCACCGATGCGCCAGAGGTCACAAAGGCCGCGATTGACGCGGCAGAGCGGGCGGTTGTGCCCGGTCTTCTGGGCCTGCATCTGGAAGGCCCGCACCTCGACCGCGCCCGCAAGGGCACCCATGACCCGGCGCTGATCCGCCCGATGGAGGCGGCCGACCTTTCCCTCATCCTGCAGGCTGCGGCGAAGTTGCCGCATCTGATCTGCACCCTGGCGCCCGAGGCGGTGACCCTCGCGCAAGTCAGGGCGCTGGCGGCGGCGGGGGTGGTGGTCAGCCTCGGCCATTCCGACTGCGATGCGGCCACGGCCCGGGATTATGCCGGGGCGGGGGCGGCGATGGTCACCCATCTCTTCAACGCGATGAGCCCGCTGTCGCACCGTGCCCCCGGTCTGGTCGGCGCGGCGCTGGATGATGCGCGCCTGGCGGTGGGGCTGATCGCCGATGGCTTCCATGTCGAGGATACCGCCTTGCGCGTGGCTCTGCGGGCCAAGGCGGGGACGATCTTCCTCGTCTCGGACGCGATGAGCACGGTGGGCAGCGATCTGACCGGGCTGGTGCTGAATGGGCGGCATATCTTCCGCGCCGGGGGCCGCCTGACGCTGACGGATGGCACGCTGGCGGGGGCGGATATCGCGCTGATCGACGCGGTGCGCCATGTGCATCTGGCGCTTGGCCTGCCGCTGGAGCAGGCGCTGCAGCTTGGCTCTGCCGCGCCGGCCAGGGCGCTGGGGCTGGCCGACCGCGGCCATCTGCGCCCCGGCGCGCGGGCGGATTTCTTCAGCCTTGCGCCCGAGATCCGCGCCAGCGCCACCTGGATCGGCGGGGCGCGCGTCGCATGATCCTCTGTCTCGACATCGGCGGCACCGCGATCAAGAGCGCCGAGGCCTTCTCGCCCACCGACATCCGCCCGCAGGGGCGCGTGCCGACCCCGGCGCAGAACTACCCGGCCTTCGTCGCAGCCCTGCAGATGGCGGTGGACGGCGCCAGCACCCGGCCCGAGCGGCTGGCCTTTTCCATCGCCGGAGTGATCGACCCCGACACCGGGCGCGCCACCGTGGCCAATATCCCCTGCCTGACCGGACGCCGGTTGCAAGAGGACCTCGAGGCCGAACTGGGCCTGCCGGTCGATCTGGCCAATGACGCCGACTGCTTTGCCCTGGCCGAGGCGGCGGTCGGCGCCGGGCGCGGGCATGAGGTGGTCTTCGGCATCATCCTCGGCACCGGCGTCGGCGGCGGGCTGGTGGTACGGGGCGAGCTGATCAACGCGGGCGGCGGCTTTGCCGGCGAATGGGGCCACGGGCCGGTGGCGCAGCGCGTCCTCGGCGCGCCCGAGGTCACCCTGCCCGCCTTTGCCTGCGGCTGCGGCCTGAAGGGCTGCCTCGATGCCGTCTGTTCGGCCCGGGGGATGGAACGGCTCCACACCCACCTGCATGCCGGAGTGGAAGCCACCAGCGAAGCCATCGTCGCGGGCTGGACCGCGGGCGCGCCGGCAGAATCGCGCACCATCGCGATCTGGCTGGAGCTTCTGGCCGGGCCGCTCGCCATGCTGGAGAACATGCTCGGCGCGGGAATCATGGCGGTGGGCGGTGGCCTCTCCAACGCGGCCCCGCTGATCGACGCACTGGACCGCGAGGTCCGCGCCCGCATCCTGCGCCGCTTTGACCGGCCCCTCGTCGTCCCGGCCGAGTGCAGAATCGAGCCTGGCCTGATCGGCGCCGCGATCCTTGGCCTTGCCCGGCAGGGCCGCAGCCCCCGCTGAGGCCACAGACCCGGCCGAAACCCGCGCATCTGCCTGTTTTCCGGCTGGACGTGAAAACGAATTACACAAAATCATCGTTGATGTGAAAAATTCTTGACGCAATGCGCTGACCTGCGCATGATCCAGAAAAAGAATTTCTCCGCTGGGAGCGTGGAATGCGAGTCGCGATCATCGGCCTTGGCTATCGTCTTGGGTATCTGGGCCACGTCTTCACCGAAATGGACCCCGATTTTCAGATCGTGGGCTATCACGACCCCGCCCCCGCCGGCATGGAAGTGCTGGAGCGGCACGGCATCTCGGCCGGCAAGGCCTATGACACGCCCGAGGAACTCGTCCGGGCCGGCGGCTTTGACCTTCTGATGGTCGGCTCGCCCAACCACCTGCACCTCGATCACATCCGGCTGGGGCTGGAGGCCGGGGTCAAGGTCTTCTCCGAAAAGCCGATCGTCTCGACCATCGAAGACACTTACCGGATGGCGGCCCTGATGGGGCAATATGGTGCCGACCGCCTGCTCGTCGGGCTGGTGCTGCGCTATGCGCCGCTTTACCGCGACCTTCTGGCGGCGCGCGATGCCGGGCAGCTGGGCAAGATCGTCTCGATCGAGGCGGCCGAGCATATCTTCCCCTATCACGGCGCCTTCTTCATGCGCGACTGGCGCCGGTACGAGAAATGGTCCGGCAGCTTCATGCTGGAAAAATGCTGCCACGACCTCGACCTCTACAACGGTCTGATCGGCGCGCGGCCCGAACGGGTCGCCTCCTTTGGCGGGCGCAAGACCTTCATCCCGGCCAATGACCCGCGCCACGAAGGCGTCAATGACCTGAGCCTCTATCACCGCAAGCCCTCGGGCTGGAACGGGTCGGACAAGGTCTTTGACTCGGATGGCGACATCATCGACTATCAGGTGGCGATCATCGAATACGCCAATGGAGTGGGGATGAACTTCCACACCAACCTGAACGCCCCCGACCAGTTCCGCCGCTTTGCCGTCTTCGGCACCAAGGGGCAGGCCGAAGGCGATTTCATCCGCGGTTTCCTGAAAGTCACCGATGTGCTGAGCGAAAAGCGCGTGACCGAGACCGAGTACAAGGCCACCGCCCTGTCGCAGCATTACGGCGCCGACGAGAAGATGGCCGAAGGCGTCGTGGCCAATGTGATGCGCGGCGGCCCGGTGCCCGTCTCGCCGCTCGACGCGCTGGAGGCGGGGATTCTCGCCCTTGCCACCGACGAGGCGCGCCGCGCGCGCCAGGTGGTGGACCTGCGCCCGGTCTGGGACCGTTACGACAACGCTTTCGTCCGCAAGGTGGCCTGAGACATGATCAAGTCGCGCGCCAGCATGATCTTTGCCTGGGCGCTTCTGGCCCCGGCTATCCTTTATGTGCTGGTCATCGTGGCCTGGCCCCTGGTCGAGACGTTCCGGCTGTCCTTCACCAATGCCTCGCTGAGCCGGGTCACCGATTATGTCGGCTGGCGCAACTACAACAAGATCTTCAACGACACGTTCCTGACGGTCATCACCCGGACCTTCACCTGGACCTTCTTCTCGGTGCTGTTCAAGATGGTGATCGGCACCTTCGGCGCGGTCCTTCTGAACTGTGCGGTGCCGGGGCGCAACCTCTTCCGCATCCTGACCATGCCGCCGTGGATCGTGCCGATGGCGATCGGCATCTTCATGTGGGGCTGGATGTACAACGGCCAGTTCGGCATGATCTCGGGCCTGTTGCAGCGCTTTGGTCTGGTCGACGGTCCGGTGGCCTTCCTCGCCTATGGCAGGCCCGCCTATTGGGCGACCATCGTCACCGACGTCTGGATCGGCGTGCCGATGGTGACGATCTATTTCCTCGCCGCGATCCAGTCGATCCCGAAAGATCTGTACGAGGCCGCCTGGACCGATGGCGCCAGCCGCTGGACCCGCTTTCGCCGCATCACCCTGCCCCTGATGATGCCCGCCGTGATCACCATGTCGATGCTGTCGCTGATCGCCACCTTCAACAGCTTCGACATCATCTGGATCCTGACCCAGGGCGGCCCCTCGGGCGAGACGACGACGATGATCATCGACACCTACCGCACCGCCATCGGGTCGAACAAATACGGCGAGGGTTCGGCGCGGGCCGTGGTGATCTGCATCTTCCTGTCGCTGTTCTGCATCGCCTATTTCCGCGTCACCCGCCGCCTGTCGGCGACTGAGAAGGCCTGATCGCATGGCAAGATCCGCTCTCGACAACCGGGCCATGATCGACCGCTACCGCTGGTGGGAGGTCATCGCGATCTATGCCGGGCTCTTCGTCTTCCTGTTCTTCCTCTTGTCCCCCTTCATCGAGGGCTTCCTGGTCAGCCTGAAACCCATCGCGCAGCTCTTCTCCTCGCCCTACAGTTTCTGGCCGAAGAACGGCAGCTTCGACGCCTATTTCACCATGTGGGACCGGGTGCCGGGCTTCGGGCGCTATGTGTTCAACTCTTTCCTGATCTCGATCATCTCGACGGTGATCGTGCTGTTGCTGGTGGTGCCCGCCGCCTATGCCTTTGCGCGGTTCGACTACAAGGGCATGGGGCTGGTGCTGGGCGGGTTTCTTGCCGTGTCGATGTTCTCGGGCGCGGTGCTCTTGATCCCGCTGTTCCGGCTGATGCGGACCCTGGGGCTTCTGAACACCTATTTCGCGATGATCATCCCGGGCGCGGCCTTCCTGATCCCTTCGGCGATCTGGCTCTTGCGCACCTACATGATGCGAATCCCGACCGAGCTGAACGAAGCCGCCTACATGGACGGCGCCAGCCAGTTCTACACCTTCCGCCGGGTGATCCTGCCCATTGCGCGGCCCGGCATCATCGTGGTGGCGATCGTCACCTTCATCGGGGCCTATTCGCAGCAGTTCATCTTCGCCCTGACCTTCAATTCCAAGACCGAATACATGCCGCTGCCGATTGGCCTTTACGCCTATTTCGGCAAGCAGGAGGTGATCTGGAACGAGCTGATGGCCGCAAGCTTCGTGGGGATTGCCCCCGCGATGGTCCTCATCTTCTTCCTGCAACGCTATCTCGTCGGCGGGCTGACCGCAGGCGCGGTGAAACAATAACAACATTCACAACCGGGAGTATCTGACGTGACAAGCCTCTTCCACAAAAGCCTGTTGGGCCTCGTTCTGGCCAGTTCGACGGCCTTGCCTTCGCTGGCCAAGGACATCAGCTGGATCTATTGCGGGGACAGCATCGACCCCGTCCATGAAAAATACATCAAGGCCTGGGACGAGAAGAACCCCGACTACAAGATCGCGGTCGAGGTCGTGGGCTGGGCCCAGTGCCAGGACAAGGCCACCACGCTGGCCGCGGCCGGCAGCCCGGCGGCGATGGCCTATGTCGGCTCGCGCACGCTGAAGGAATTCGCCAAGAACGACCTGATCGTTCCGGTGCCGATGACCGATGCCGAGAAGGCCTCCTACTATCCGCATATCGTGGATACCGTGACCTTCGACGGCACCCAGTGGGGCGTGCCCATCGCCTTCTCGACCAAGGCCTTCTACTGGAACAAGGACCTCTTCAAGGCCGCCGGCCTCGACCCGGAAAAGCCGCCGACGACCTGGGCGGAAGAGATCGCCGATGCCAAGGCCATCAAGGAAAAGACCGGGATCGCGGGCTATGGCCTGCCCGCCAAGACCTTTGACAACACGATGCACCAGTTCATGCATTGGGTTTACACCAACAACGGCACGGTGATCGACGCCGATGGCAAGATCACCATGGACAGCCCCGAAGTGCTGGCCGCCCTGCAGGCCTACAAGGACATCACCCCCTATTCGGTCGAAGGCGCCACCGCCTACGAACAGAACGAGATCCGGGCGATCTTCCTCGATGGCAAGGTCGGCATGATCCAGGGCTCGGTCGGCGCCGCCTTCAAGCTGAAGGACACGCCGATCAACTGGGGTGTCGCCAACCTGCCGCTCGGCCCTTCGGCCAGCGCACCCGGCACGCTGCTGATCACCGACTCGCTGGCTGTCTTCAAGGGTTCGGGCGTCGAGGACAAGGCGACGGAGTTTGCCAAGTACATCACCTCGCCCGAGATCCAGGAGGCCTATGAAGGCGGCGGTCTCGCCGGTCTGACCCCGCTGCGTCCCGGCCCCGCGGTGGATGCTATGGTTGCGGCCAACCCCTATTGGAAGCCGTTCATCGACGGCATCGCCTATGGCGGGCCCGAGCCCCTCTTCACCGATTACAAGGGCTTCCAGAACGTCATGATCGAGATGGTGCAATCCGTGGTCACCGGCAAGGCCGAGCCGAAGGATGCGCTGACCAAGGCCGCCGGCGCCCTCGAAGAGTTCAAGTAACAGCCAGGGCCGGCCGCCCCTCGCGGGTGGCCGGCCTTTTCCGTGCCTGCCGTCCCATCCAAGGAGTCCCAGCTTGGGCCAGCTTTCCCTCAAGACCGTGATCAAGACCTTCGGCGACATCCAGGTCGTCAAGGGCGTCTCTCTGGACGTGACCGATGGCGAATTCGTCGTCTTCGTCGGCCCCTCCGGCTGCGGGAAATCGACGCTGCTGCGGATGATTGCGGGGCTGGAACATACCAGCGCGGGCGATATCGTGATCGACGGCAAGCGGGTGAACGACCTGCCCCCGGTCAAGCGCGGCATTGCGATGGTGTTTCAAAGCTACGCGCTTTACCCGCATATGTCGGTCTATGAGAACATCGCCTTCCCGCTTCGGGTCGAGCGCGCCTCCGAAGAGGTGATCCGCCAGAAGGTTCAGGCCGCCGCCGCCATCCTGCACCTCGAAACTCGGCTGCAGCAGAAGCCCGGCCAGCTGTCGGGCGGCCAGCGCCAGCGCGTCGCCATCGGCCGCGCCATCGTGCGCGAGCCCGAGATCTTCCTTTTTGACGAGCCGCTGTCGAACCTCGACGCCGCCCTGCGCGCCGACATGCGGCTGGAACTCACCCGCCTGCACAAGCAGCTGGGCGCCACGATGATCTATGTCACCCATGACCAGGTCGAGGCGATGACCATGGCCGACCGGATCGTGGTGCTGAACGGCGGCTATATCGCCCAGGTCGGCGCCCCGCTGGAACTCTACCACAAGCCGCAGAACACCTTCGTTGCGGGCTTCATCGGCAATCCGCGGATGAACTTCCTGCCCGTCACCTGCACCGGCGTCTCCGCTGCCGGGGTCGAGGTGAGCCTGGAGGGCCAGCGGGCCGTCATCCCGGTCACTCCCCGCGCCGGGCTGGAGGGGGCGACGCTGCAACTGGGCATCCGTCCCGAACATATCACCCCGGGCGCCGGCGACCTGACGCTGCGCGTGACACCCTCGGTGGTCGAACACCTTGGCCAGCAGACCATCGGCTATGCCACCCTGCCCGGCCGCGAGGAAAGCTTCTGCTTCGTCCTGCCCGGCACAAAGGTGATCGAGGATGACAAGCCGCTCGACATCGGCTTTTCGACCGGCGAATGCCACCTCTTCGACGCCGAGGGCCAGGCGCTGGAGCGTCGGGTGGACCTGACCGCGATGTCGGTCTCTCCCGCGGCCTGAGGCTGCGAGAGACCGCTCAGGGCCGCTGCGCGCCATTGGTGGTGAGGTAGATCGCGTAAAGCGACGACGTGGCGGTGATGAACAGCCGGTTGCGCCGCGGGCCGCCGAAGGTCAGGTTCGCCACGGTCTCCGGCACCAGGATCTTGCCCAGCCGGCGGCCATCGGGCGCAAAGCAATGCACGCCATCCGCGGCCGAGGACCAGAGGTTGCCGGCCAGATCGCAGCGGATGCCATCGGGCACGCCGGCGTCGATCACCGCAAAAGTCCGGCTGCGCGAGAGCTTGCCCCCCTCCACATCGAAGGCGCGGATGTGGCGGGGCTTGCTGCCGTCATGGCTGGCGCCGGAATCCGCGATGTAGAGCCTGGCCTCATCCGGCGCGAAGGCGAGGCCGTTCGGCTGGCAGAAATCATCGGCGACAAGGCTGATCTCGCCGCTGCTGCCATCGATGCGGTAGACGCCATGCACCGGCTGCTCGGGCGTCGCACGGTAGCCTTCATAATCCGACAGGATGCCATAGGTCGGATCGGTGAACCAGATGCTGCCATCGGAATGCACCACCACATCATTGGGCGAATTCAAGGGCTTGCCCTGAAAGCGGTCGGCCAGGACCGTCACTCTGCCATCCGGCTCGGTCCGGGTGACGCGGCGGGTCCCGTGTTCGCAGGTCACCAGGCGACCCTGCCGGTCCCGCGTCTGCCCGTTGGAGAAGTTGGAGGGCTGGCGGAAGGTCGTCACGCTGCCGCCGCCCGCGCTTTCCCCCGCCCAGCGCAGGATGCGCTGGTTGGGAATATCGCTCCAGAGCAGGCATTGCATGTCGTCGAACCAGACCGGCCCCTCGGCCCAGCGGCAGCCGGTGAAAAGCTGTTCCAGCTTGGCAGAGGGCATGATGAGATGCGCGAAGTCCGGGTCGTCGATCTGATAGAGCGGGGCAGTCATGGGAAACCCTTGTTCTTGCTTGCGGTCCTAGCGTGCGCCGGCTTTGCGGCCACTGGCCAGCAGGATCACGGTGATGATGATAAGGCCGGTCATGATCAGCCGCACCCCGGCGCCAAGGCCATAGGTGTTCAGCATCGACACGACCAGAAACATGAAAAGCGAGGCGCCCCAGATGCCGGGCACATTGCTGTTGCCTCCGGCCACCGCCGTCCCGCCGATCACCACGACGGCAATCGACATCAAGAGGTATTCCGTCCCCATGTTCAACGCCGCCCCGCCCGAGAAACAGGCCAGCAGATAGCCGCAGACCGAGGCCAGCATGGCACAAAGGAGGTAGGTCACGAAGCGCGTGCCATCGACCGCGATGCCCGCCATCCGGGCGGCGGGCAGGCTCTGCCCGATGGCGGCGATCCAGCGGCCATAGGGCGTGCGGTGCAAAAGCACCCAGGCCGCGAGCGAGATCACCAGCGCCACCAGCGCGATATTGGGCAGGCCGAAGCTGGTCAGCGTGGTGAAATCGGCCAGCACCGGCGGCGGCTTGATGCGAAGGCCCCGGTTGGTCCAGATCGCGGCGGATTGCACGATGAAGCTCATCGACAGGGTGGCGATGATCGGCGGGATGCGCAGCGCCTTGATCAGGGCATAGTTCAAGACGCCCACCGCGATGCCGGTGGCCAGGGCAATGGCCAGGCCCTGCAGGATCAGCCCGTCCTGCCCGTCCATGTATTTGAGCGAGACCGTGCCCGCCAGGGTCATGGTGGCGGGCACCGACAGGTCGATGTTGCCCGGCCCGAGCGTGATGACGAACATCTGCCCCACCCCCACCAGCACCGAGAAGGCGGCAAAGGTCAGCGCCGCCTGCGACAGGCCCAGCGTCGAGGCGCCGCGCGTCACCGCGATCGTCGCCAGCCAGACCGCAAGCGCCGCGACGAAGGACCAGATCCACGGCTTGGCCAGAAGCCCTCTCATGCCCGCCTCCCCTTGCTTTCCAGAAGGTTGAGCGACAGCCGCAAGGCCAGCACGATGATCAGGATCGCGCCCTGTGCCCCGATCTGCCAATCGGGCGAGATGCGCAGGAAGGACAGGAAGGACCCCGCCAACGTCAGGGTCAGCGCGCCGATGACCGCGCCGATGGGCGAGACGCGGCCGCCGGTGAACTCTCCCCCGCCGAGGATCACCCCGGCGATCGACAAAAGCGTGTAGCGCAGGGCGATATTGGCATCGGCGCTGGTGGTCAGGCCGACAAGGCAGATCCCCGCCGCCACGGCAAAGGTCGCGGCCAGCGCATAGGCCCCCGCCCGCGCCGCAAGGATTGACCAGCCGGCGCGGCGGACCGAGCGTTCGTTGCCGCCTACACCACGGATCAGCACGCCGAAGGAGGACCGCATGATCAACAGATGCGCAAAGACCGCCAGAAGCACGCTGGCGACAATCGCCATCGGCACCAGCGGCGGTTTCGAGGTCATCACCGCCCGCGCCCATTCCGGCGCGGTGCCCCCCGGCGCCGGCAGGATCAGCACGGCCAGCCCGCCCCAGACAAAGCTCATCCCCAACGTCACCACGATGGAGGGCAGATCGCGCAGATGGATGACGACCCCGATCACCGCATAGACCGCGATGGCCGCCAGAAGGATCGCCGCCCCCAGAAGCGGCGTGTCATGCAGATAGGTCGCGGCGATGCAGGCCACGAAGCTGACGAAAGTCCCCATCGACAAGTCAAGATCGTTCACCGCCATGATCAGCATCTGCGCGATCGTCGCCAGGGCGATCGGCACCGCCAGGTTGAACAGCAGGTTCAGCCCGCCATAGCTCATCGCGCGCGGTTGCAAATAGAAGACCCCGGCCAGCAGCAGAAGCAGCGAGGCCGCCGGGACGGCGAGGCGCAGCGCATCGGTCGAAAGCCTCATGCCGCCGCTCCTTCGAAGGAGGCGCGCAGGATGTTCTGCTCGCTGATCGCCGCGCCCGCCAGCTCTTCGACGATGACGCCGTTGCGAAAGACATAGACGCGGTCGCAGAGCTCCATTTCTTCCATCTCGGTCGAATACCAGACAAAGGTGCGGCCCGCCTCGGCCTCGGCGCGGATCATGCCATAGACCTCGCGCTTGGTGCCGACATCGACGCCGCGCATCGGGTCGTCCATCAGCACCACCGGCGCCCGCGTCGACAGGGCCCGGGCGAAGAGCACCTTCTGCTGATTGCCGCCGGAGAGGGAGAGGATCTTGTTCTCCATGTCGGGGGTGCGGATCTTCATCCGGTCCTTCCAGTCCGCACCGCGCCGCGCCTCGGCCGCGTCCTGCAAAAGGCCCCGGCGCGAGAGGTCGCCCAGCGAAGCCACGGTCATGTTCTTCAGGATGCTCCACAGATCGAAAATGCCGTTCTCGCGCCGGTCGCCGGCGACGAAGGTCACGGCGGGGTCGCGGCGCGGCCACCACTGCGGGCTGTTCTGGTCGAAAAGCGCCAGCAGCATCCGGGTCTGGCCATGGCCGCCGAGGCCGGCCAGCCCCACGACCTCGCCCTTTGAGGCGCGGAAGGGAAGGCCCTGCGGCAGGGCCAGCTGCAGCACCGGCGCGGTCACCATCGCGCTGCGCCGCGCCGAAGCGTGGTGGGCCGAGGCGCTGCCCATCGCCTCGACCAGGCCTGCGTGGTCAAAGCCGCCGGCGCCGCGCTCGGCGACGATCTTTCCATCCTTCATCACGACGATCCGGCTCGCCGTGTCGAGAATTTCGTTCAGCATGTGGGAAATCAGGATCACCGCCCCGCCGGAAGCCACAAAGCGGCGGACATGGGCGAGAAGCTGCGCCGCAAGCCCCGCATCCAGCGAGGAGGTCGGCTCGTCCAGGATCACCAGGCGCGGCGGCAGACCGGGGTCCGAGAAGGCCATCGCGATCTCGACCATCTGCCGCTGGGCGATCGACAGCGCGCCGACCTGGGCGCCGACGTCGATGCCATGGCCGGGAAAGACGGTGTCGAGGCTGGCCCCGATGATGCGCCCCGCCCGGGTGCGCCAGCCGAGGCCGCCGAGGCTGCGATGCATGATCCGGGTGTTCTCGATGATGCTGAGGTTGGGGCAGAGCGACAGTTCCTGAAAGACGCAGCGCAGGCCCCGGCTGCGCGCCACGCCGATGCCATAGGGCAGAAGGCGCTGGCCCTCGCTGAAGATCTCGCCCTGATGCGGGGTCAGGCCGCCGTTGATCACCGAGACGATGGTGGATTTTCCCGCGCCGTTATGGCCGACCAGCCCGATGCATTCGCCCGGCAGCACGGCCAGCGACACGCCATCCAGCGCGCGCACCTCGCCAAAGCGGACCGAGGCATCGGCGACTTCCAGAAGGGGGAGAGGCGGTGTCGGGCTCATGTCGGGCTTTCGGAGGACTTTCGGCGGAAAAGGACAGCGAACCTGCCCCCCGAGAGGGCAAGGGGCAGGTTCTGTGCCGGCACGCGGGCAAGCCCGGTGCCGGCGAGGGTTCGGCTTACTTGGTGGCCGCGATCACGGCGATGGCGTCATCCTGGCTGTATTCAACATTGGCCACGCCGCCGGCCTGGGTCTTGGCCAGGTTGGCTTCGAGGTTGTCCTGGTCGATGCGCAGGAAGGGCACGGTCAGATCCTTCGGCACCTGTTTGCCGTCGAGGATCTGCTGCGCCACCCAGAAGGCCAGGGTCGAAACACCGGGGGCAATCGACACCGACATGGTGGTATAGCCATTGGCGTCCTTCTGCTCTTTCCACCACTTCAGCTCATCCTCGCGGTTGCCCATGATGATGGTCGGCATCTTGCGGTCGGTGGCGGCGATCGCCTGGGCCGCGCCATAGCCGTCGCCGCCCTGGGTCACCACGCCGACGATTTCGGGCAGAGAGGGCAGGATGCCGGCCACGGCCTTCTGCGCCACGTCCTGCGCCCAGTCGCCATGGACCGAGCCCACGATCTTGAACTGCGGGAATTGGGCGACCCCGGCGGCGATCCCGGCGGAGATCTCGTCATCGACCGAGACGCCGGCCAGACCGCGGATCTCCAACAGGTTGCCGCCCTTGGGCAGCACGCCGGAGAGGTATTCCACCTGGCTGCGGCCCATTTCCTTGAAGTCCACCGCGATGCGCCAGGCGCAGGGCTCGGTCACGATCCCGTCGAAGGAGACGACGGTGATGCCGGCATCGCAGGCCTCCTTCACCGCACCGTTCAGCGCCGTGGGCGAGGCCGCGTTGATGACGATGGCGTCATAGCCCTGCAGAATCATGTTCTGGATCTGCGCGGCCTGTTCGGTCGCCTGGTTCTCGGCGGTGGTGAATGCGTCGGCGGAAGCGACGACCCCGGCCTTCACGGCCGCACCGGTGATCTTCTCCCAGCTGGTGAGCATGGCCTGACGCCAGGAATTGCCGGCGTAATTGTTCGAGAAGGCAATCTTTTTGGCAGATGTATCGGCCAAGGCGGGCATGGCCATGGCAAGACTTGTGGCCGAAGCCAGCAATATCGTTCTGGTATTCATGTCTCTCTCCCTAGGTGAACTGCAGTCATGCTGCCGTCATGGCCTTTCCCTTCCGGGCGGCCGTTTTCTGCTTGTCTTGAAGCTGAGGTTCCTCCACTCAGTCCGGACAGGATGGGTCAGAAGGCCCAGTCTGTATAGGGTTTTTCAGGCAGCGCATGTGCGGGTTTCCCCCAAAAATCTGCGGGTTCCCGCAAGGGCTTTGCACTGGCAACAATAGGCCCCGGCGGGCTTGTCTGCCATGATCGGGGCGAAAGACGGCGCCGCCGCGACAGCCGGGGCGGCAGAGGATCGCATGATGGTCGATACATCCCCGACGGCCCTGCTGGACCACCTCTTCAGCATCTCGCGGCTACTGGCCGGCCAGCTGGATTTCCAGTCGGCGATCCAGGCCGTCTCGACCGAGATCGCGCAGATCCTGCCGCATGACCATCTGGATGTCTGCATCCTGCGCGCCGATGGCCTGTTTCACACGGCCTATGAAAGCGGGATCGAGACCGACTGGGGCAAGCAACCCCATGCGCCGATCGCCAACAGCCCGATCCGGGCGCTACTCCAAGGCGCGGTGGACCATATCCTGACCGAGGATGCCTGCACCGACCCGCGCTTCAACTTCCCCGGCGGCTTCTACAAGCCGATCCACGACCACGGCCTGCGCGCCCGCATCCATGTGCCGATGATGGTGCATGGCGAGGTGATCGGCGCCTTCAGCGCCTCGCTGCAGCGCGCCGGGGCCTATGGGGCGGAGGACGTGCGCAATGCCCGCTACATCGCTGACCTGCTGTCACCCTATTTCTACGCCCTGCGCGCCGCCGAACAGGCGCAACGCTCGGCCATCATCGAGGCCGAGGCGCGGGCGCGCGAGGAGGGTCTGCGCCTCGGCGCCCTGAAGCTGACCGAGGCCCTGGAGCGTGAACGCCAGCGTATCGGCATGGACCTGCACGACCAGACCCTGGCCGACCTGACCCGCCTGACCCGGCTTCTGGAACGGTTGCCGCATCAGGCCCCGGCGCCCGGCGACCTGGTGGAGCCGATCACCCGCGGCCTGCACCTCTGCATGCAGGATCTGCGCCAGATCATCGAACAGGCCAAACCCTCGCTCTTGCAGCTTTTCGGCTTTTCCCATGCCATCGAACACCATCTCGACCGGGCGGTGCGCGACTCGGGCCAGGGCATCAACTGGACCCTGAAGGACGAGTCCGGCGGCGCCTTCGACGCGCTGGAGCCGCAGGTCAGCATCGCCCTCTACCGGATCGCGCAAGAGGCGATCAACAACGCGGTCTCCCATGCCGGCGCGGCGCGGATCTCGGTCATCCTGGCGGCGGCTTCGGGGCAGATCTCGCTGGTGATCAGCGATGACGGCAAGGGCATCACCAAGAAACGCACGCGGATCGGCAGTGGCATCGACAACATGAAGACAAGGGCGCGCCTGATCTCGGCGCGCTGCACCCTGGGCGCGGGGATCGGCGGCGCGGGCACCGGGGTCGGCATCGTGCTGCCCTTGGCGGCGCTGCCCGTCCCGCTTGCCATCGCAGAATGAAGGGAACCACCATGGACGTTCTGATCGTCGAGGACGACCCGCTGCACCGCTCTTTCCTGCGCGAGCAGGTCAGCGCCGCCCTGCCGGAAAGCCTGACCATCCACGAGGCCGAGAACGGCCAGCAGGGCGAGAGCCTCGCCCGCCTGCACCGGTCCGCCTTCATCGTGATGGATCTGCAGATGAACGCCCGCAACGGCATCGAGGCCGCCCGCACCATCTGGCGCGAGCGGCCCGACACCCGCATCCTCTTCTGGTCGAACTATGCCGACGAGGCCTATGTGCGCGGCATCAGCCGGATCGTGCCCAATGGCGCGGCCTATGGCTATGTGCTGAAATCCACCTCGGAAGAGCGGCTGAAACTGGCGCTGCGCAGCATTTTCATCGAAAATCAGTGTGTTATCGACAATGAAGTGCGCGGCATGCAGCAGCGCAGCTTTGCCCAGACCTCGGGTTTCAGCGATTCAGAATACGAGATCCTGATGGACATCGCCCTTGGCCTGACCGACCGGGTGATCGCCGAACGCAGGCATCTGTCGCTGCGCTCGGTGCAGAACCGGCTGCAGCAGATCTACAGCAAGCTCGACGTGCATCCCTCGCCCGACAGCCCGCGCGAGGACAGCCCCTTCAACCTACGGGCCCGGGCGGTCACCGTGGCCATGCTGCGCAAGCTTCTGAACTACGGCGCGCTGGAAAAGGCCGAGGCCGAGTTGCAGCACTGGATGCAGGGGCGCCGCCCGCAGGAGCCTTTCGGCGCACGCTGACCTTTGGTCCTTCGGCCTCAATTGATGCCGAGCAGCTGCCCCCCGGACCCGAAGCGACAGGTAAAGTCGCGCCGCGGGGTGAAGCTTTGGACGCGAACCTCGAAGCCCTGCCCCGTCCCCTCTGCCGCAGCGGCATGCAGCCCGTCGAAGGGCACGCCGAAGGCGTGGCCCACCGCGACACGGCAGCGGTCGGGCAGCGCGTCGAGCCCGGCCCCCGCCTCCGGCCCGCCCGCGTCGCGCAGATAGCGCGCCGAGGCCCAGGCGGTGAGGCCGCCATCGACACTCGTGACCCGGCACCAAAGCCCGCCCGCCCCGCATCCCCCGTTGCGCAGGACCGTGCCATTGTCCACCCGCGCCACCACGCGCTCGCCCGTGGAGGGCCCAGCGCGCAGGTTCAAGAGCTGCCCCGCCTCCACCCCCGCGACCACGAACCACGCCGGACCGCTCGCCCCATCGGCCCCGGGCGCGGCCTGATCCAACGGGCGCCCGCTGAGCGCGATCGACAGCCTGAAATCCGCCACCGCCCCGCGCCAGGCGGCCTCCCGGCTCTGATAGACCTGCACCACCCAGACGCCGCTTTCCGGCAGGATCACCGTCGCCGCATTGCCCGACTGCGCGCCGTTGTAATAGGCCAGTTTCGAGGTGCCGGGCAGGATGTTGAAAAAGACGTTGGCGCTGGCAGAGGTCAGCGTCACGGTCAGCCGTTGCCCGGCCCGCGCGTCCAGAAGATAGTTGAGCGCATTGCCCTTCGCGATCCTGTCGTCGATCGCGGTGGCAGAACTGCCGGGCGCAAAGGTCACCCTTGCGCTGCGCTCCTGCGCCAGGACGGCAGGGGCCAGACTGGCAAGGACCAGAACCAGGGACAGGATCACAGGGGCAAGGCGTCGCATACGGGGCACTCCGGCACGGCGGGCAGAACGCTGCCGCCGGACCCGAGTGTAGACCGGAAGGCCGGGCGGGTGGACAAACTTCTGCCCCCCGCGCGGATCCTTGCCACGGCTGCGCACCCGCAGGACGGCAGCGGCGATCACGCCGCTTGCGGCCTTCTAGGGCCATCATGTGGGTGAGGTGGGGAAAGGCGGGGCGTCTGGCAGTGGTACGAAGCGCCCGGCGCGGCGGCCATCTGACCGAGGGTCAGGACATTCTTCTGGTTTGGGGGGTCTTCCCGGCTTTTGCACCCTGCGCCACCAGAGACCTCAGTCCTCAGTGGAGGCGCGCGGCAGAAACGTCAGGCGATCCGAGGCGTGGTCAGATCGGCCCGATTGCCGAAATCACGCGTCGAAGTCTTCATCGTACTCGTCTTCGTCCTGCTGGACCGAAGGCGTCGAAAGGATCAGGGCGGGCACGCCCTCGACATAGACATAGGCGGATTCGCTCAGTTCGATGCTGTAGTAGACCAGCGCTTCTTGCGGCGCGCTCGTCACCGCGCTGTTGCCCTGGATGTCCCCGGCGCGGATGCGCTGGGCCGGTGCATTGCCGAGGGCGACCGACAGTTCCTGGCCCGGCGACAGGTAGAGGTCCTGCTCCGGATAACCCTGGGCGAAGGCGTCGGTGGCGATCTTGATCGGCTGGGCTTCGGGGTGACGGCCGAGGAAGCCATCGTCGAGGCCAACGCGCTGGATGCGGCGGACGTAGAGGATGCGGCCGGTCACGGTGCGAACCGGGTCATTGACGCGCAGGAGTTCGATCGGGATCGCACCAAAGGCCGTCAGGACACGCGCTTGCCCGAGGAAGCCCGGAATGGTCCAGTTGGCCATCCGGTCGATGGGCATGTTGCGTTGAACCGGGCGCACGGTCGGGCGCACCATACCAACGGCGATCGAGAAGGCTTTTGCGGCACTTTGGGCGATAAACATGGTCAACCACTCCTACACAAATCCGTAATTAGCATAACTAATCTAGCATTAGAAAAGTTAACTTTCAATTTTTATGGAGAGGCGGCCGTCCGAGGCCTGCCGAAGACGCTTTTGGCGAAATTTTCGGAAACCTTGATCTAAATCATGTGATTAGCCCGCGACCCCGGCCAGAATGGCAGTCAGGACACTGTTGTCACTTTAGCAACACTTCGTTTCGATTTCGGGGAACGGGGTGAAATCGGGCCTCTGCACCCCCCAAAACCGGGGGTGCGGCCGGGTTTGGCTTGCGACTCAGTGCCACAGGATGGGGTGTGCGGGTCAGCCGCAGCGCCCCGCCGGGAATCATCGGAAAATGGCCGTGCAGATGGCCGCCAGGCCCGCTACGCACCCCTCGCGAGGAAAACGGGGCAGCAGGGGAACGTGCAACCGCCTCTTCTGGGGGAAAACCGGGGCCTGGGTCGATCCGTGGGGTAAAGGGAATGAGGCCCGCGAGGACGACACAGCGCGGGCAGATGCGGCTGCACCGATCAGGCGGGGCCGTCTGGCGGCGACCTTGCCCTGCCCCCGCTTGACGCAGCAAAGGCTGCGCGGTCGGGTGGGCGGCGGAATGCAAGGTGGGTGGGCTGGGGCGAGGCGCCGGTTCTGCCATCTGGCGGCAGATCCCGGCTTGCCTGCGCAGGAAAGGATCAGCGCGGAAGCCGGGTCAGACGAAAGGGGATGCGGGGCGCGCGGGCTTCACGGTGAAAGCCCGGGCGCCAAAGGACCTCAGCGGGCCTCGAAGGCGGTACCGCCATAGACATAGCTGTCATAGGCCAGCCGTGCGCCCTCGGCGGTGATCCGGGCGACGACCTCATGCGCGTCGAGTTCTTCCAGGGTCACGGCCCCGCAGGTCGCAAGTTCGGCGAGTTGGACAAGGATCTGGCCACGCGGCGGCGCCTGCAGCCGGCCAAGCGCTCGGAACTGCGCGGCGATGCGCGCCGACAGGCTGGTGCCGGTCGCCTCGCCGCCGAAATCCTCGATCAGCCGGCGCAGGACCAGCAGGCCGGTGTCGCGCTCGCTCAGCGCCGCGAAGCCTTGGCCTGCGTCGCGATCAGAGGCGGCGGCATAGGCGGGGGTGCCGTGCAGACCTCCCGCGTGACGCTCTGACCCGGACTGAAAATTGAACCACATCATGATACGAAATCCCCACACGAAAACCTGAATAGCGCACCGAGGCACGATCAGCGCCCGTACCATTCTGATGGTTAATGTGGCTTAAATAAGCTTTTGACATGACGATGCTTGGGCCGCAGCCCGGCAGACCCGGGCCGCTTTTCAGGGGGCTCTGTTGCGGAAGCGTCACACAAAACGGCGCCCGCTCGCCCGGATCAGGTCCGGGCGGCGCATCGCAGGCGAGGCGGACCGCGCCTCAGGCCGAGCGGAACCGGTCGGGATAGAGATGGATCTTCGCCTCTTCCTGCACGATCTCGGCCAGGCGGGAGAGGATGGCGCTTGGCTGGTTGGTCGCCTGCCAGTGGAGGGAGATCTTCACCTCCTTGCCCGGGCTCATCTCGAACAGCGCGCCATCCGCGATCAGCTTGTTGACGCGCGGGGTGCGCGGCACCAGGCCCCAGGCCGTGCCGTTCAGGCAGCAGGACATGTAGCCTTCGTAGGAGGGCACGAAATTCGTCGACAGCGGGATCGCCTCGCCGAAGCAGAGCGTCATCCACTGGGCCTGGATCGTGTCCTTGCGGTTGAAGGCCAGACAGGGCACCCCGCGCAGCGTTTCCAGCGAGACGCCGCGGGCAAAGCGGGTGTGGTAGATCTCGGGCGCCGCGACGGCGATGTAATCCATCGAGCCGAGGGAGATCCGGCGCGAGCCCTGGACCGGCGTTTCCAGCGAGGTCACCGCCGCCAGCGCATCGCCCGATTTCAGGCTGTCCTCGGTATGTTCCTGATCGTCGGGCAGGATGTCGACCCGGACCGCCAGCTCCTGCGTCGCGCGGTAGATCACGCTGGGAAACCAGGTCGCCAGACTGTCGTTGTTCACCGCGATCCGGATCGTCGCCGTGGTGGAGGCCCCGCCGCCGATCAGCGTGCTCATCCGCTCGCCCAGCTCCTGCTGCATCAGCGCGACCTGTTCGAAATGCCGGCACAGCTGCAGGCCGGCATCGGTCGGAACGCAGGGGCGACCCCGCGCCACCAGCACCGCGCCGACCTTTTCTTCCAGTTGTCTGATTCGCTGACTGATCGCCGATTGGGTGACATTGATCGATTTCGCAGCCGCTTCGAAGCTGCCTTCGCGGACGACGGCAGACAGAACGGCGAGGGAATCGTAGTCATAGCGCAACATGTCAGGTCTCTCTGCATAAGTGCCGCTAATGCCGCACTAGAATAGTTCTCTATGAAATAACACAGACCCGGCGGCAAGTCTAATTATCCATAAGCCAGCCTGATGCGACACCTTCCGGCCAAGAAGATTTCTCCGATTGTGTTCACAAAGTGTTCAAATTGTGTAGAATATTGGAAGAGAAGCTCGGGGGCCGGAATGTCGGGATTACTGCTACGCAAGAAATTCATGGGTCAGTTTTCAGGGATGAGACGCTATGACCGGTGGGCCGCCTGGGCGGTTCTCGGGGCCTATCTCCTGGTGATCCTCGCCTCGGTCTGGCTGGGCAATTACCTTTTGTCGCGCCCGATTTCGGTCTGGTCCGTGCTGGGCATGGTCGCCACCGCGGTTTTCATCGGCACGCGTCTGCGCGGGTTGAACAACATCGTCCATGAATGCTGCCATTCGACCTTTTCGGACAACCGCGACGACAATGTGACGATCGGCCGGATCTGCACCTCGCTTCTGATGAAGACGTTCAAGAAGTACCGGTCCGATCATTTGTCGCATCATGCATACAATGGCGACTACGAAAGCGACGAGGAATTCGCCGTGATCGAGAAGTTCGGCCTGCATGAGCAGCTGACGCCGCGCAAGATCTTCCGGCTGGCGATGGTGCCCCTGATGGGGCGTCACCTGCCGATCTATTCGGGGATCAACCTCTCGGCCGAGGATGGCCGCCTCTTCGTCGGCTTCAAGCTCGTGCTGCTGGCGCTGATGGGGCTGGGCCTGTACCTCGCGCCGCTGACGACGCTGTTCTTCGTCGTCCTGCCGCTGTTCTACATCTATCCGACTCTGAACTTCTGGACCGATTGCCTGGACCATGCCGGGCTGGTCGGCGCCAAGGACGAGCTGGAGGCGACGCGGAACGTTCTGGCCCCCGGGCCGGTGCGCTGGGTCTTCTTCCCGCGCAACGACTCCTACCATCTGGTCCACCATCTCTTCCCGCAGATCCCGGCGCGTTTTCTGCACAATGCCCATTCCGAGCTTTGCAAGGACCCGAGCTATCGCAACCAGCGCACGGCGGCGCGGCCCGTCCACCATGGCCTGGCCGAGCATCTGCCGGTGGCCGTGCTGGGCAAGCGCGCCAAGGTTGCCCGCAACCGGCCCAGCCTGTAACGCCCGGGCCAGCACGCCCCGCCCCCCAAGGGGCGCCTGACACAGGGCGCCCTTTTTCCGTGACAGGCCCTGCGTGAGGCCTACGACACTGACTCCCCACATACCGACACCTTCGCCCCGGGCCCAAGTCAGTCCCGGGGCGTGCTGCTTTTGGCGTACCGGGCCGCACTCAGGCCGAAGCTGCCTGCCCCGTCCCGAACAGGACCTCGTCGGAAATCTCCATCCGCGCCACCAGCAGGCTGCAGGTCAGGCTGTTGGTCAGATCGGAGGTGACCGAGCCGAGCAGCCATCCCGCCACAAGGCCCTGAGGCCGGTGGCCGACGACGACCAGATCGGCCGCGATCTCGCGCGCCACGGCGGCGATCCTTTCGGCGGGCGGGCCATATTCCAGCCGCGCTGCATGGCGCAGGCCCAGCCGCGTCAGCCGCGCGACCCCGTCATCGAGGATCTTCTGGTAGGCGGCGGTATCGTCCGGCGGCAGATAGGCGCCCACCATGTCGATCCCGATCCCCGGCCCGAAGCCGGGATCGACCACCGCCAGCAGGGTCACCTGCCCGCCGCAGGTCTGCGCCAGCCGGGCCCCCTCGCGCAGGGCCAGCCGCCCCTCCAGCGTGCCGTCATAGGCCAAAAGGATCTGTCGGTACATCTTGCCCTCCATCGCGGCAGGTCATTGCCCGATCCTACCACAGGTCGCGGCAAAGCTGATGCGGTTTCGCCCTCCCCGCCCAAGGTGCCACCCACCGATTTCGCGAAAAATCCGATCCGGACATTCCCGCCCCCGCGACGCCCTTTCCTTGGCCCGCAAGGCGGGGCGCTGACCCCGCCGCCCGCCCTCTGCCGCCTTGAAACCCGGGCTGGCGCAGGCTTTCGCGCCGGGCGGCGGGGGACCCCGGCCTTGCGGCTGCGATTTATCCGATCCGGAAAAATCAATCCAAGTGACGCCGGGATTGTTTGCTACCTTTTGCCCTGTCGACCCGTCCGGTTTCGCCACAGGCGAGGACGCGGAAGATGCAGCGGGGAGGCTGCGCCAGGGGGAAGGACGGCGAAGGGGAATTGCCTTGCAGTTCCGGGCGCCAGGCATCTGAAGTTGCGGATGCATCACCCGATCCGGCTTCCTCGGGGCCAAGGTCAGAATGGAAAGTCTTGTCATATGAGCAAAGAAAACGTCGCGTTGATCGTGGGGGCGACCGGGCTGTCGGGCAGCTACACCGGACGCCACCTGAAAGAGCAGGGCTGGACGGTCGTGACCCTGTCGCGCAGCGCCGCCGACCTGCCCTGGTCCGACCGCCATATCGCCGCCGATCTGGAAGATGGCGCGGCGAGCCTTGCGGCGCTCAAAGCCGCCGGCGATGTCACCCATGTCTTCTTCTGCACCTGGTCGCGCCAGAAGGACGAGGCGGCGAATGTCCGCGTCAACGCCCTGATGATCCGCAACCTTTTCGAAGGTCTGGCCGCGGCGCCGATCAGACATGCGGCCCTGGTGACCGGGTTGAAGCACTACCTCGGCTCCTTTGACGACTATGCCAAGGTCAAGCCCTATACCCCCTTCCTCGAAAGCAGCCCGCGTCTGCCGGGACTGAATTTCTACTACGCGCAGGAAGACGTGCTTTTCGAATTTGCGGCCAGGCGCGGCTTCACCTGGACCGTGCACCGCCCGCATACGATGATCGGCTTCGTCATCGGCAATGCGATGAACATGGCGGTGACGCTCGCGGTCTATGCCAGCATCTGCAAGCACACCGGGCGGCCCTTCACCTTCCCCGGCTCGCCCGAGCAATATGGCGCGGTGGCCGATGTCACCGATGCGCGCATCCTGGCCAAGCAGCTCCACTGGGCCGCCACGACCGAGGCGGCGTGGAACATGCCCTTCAACACGGTCAACGGCGATCTCTTCCGCTGGACCTGGCTCTGGGCGCAGATCGCGGATTACTTCGGCCTGAAGGTCGGGGATTATCCCGGCCATCCGGTGACACTGGAAAGCCAGATGGCCGAGGCCCCTGCCCTTTGGGCCGAGATCGTGGCCAAGCACGGCTTGCAGGACATCCCGGTCGGCAAGCTTGCCTCCTTCTGGCATTCGGACGCCGATCTGGGGCGCACGCTGGAATGTTTCACCGACATGACCAACAGCCGGACCCTTGGCTTTGCCGCCTATCAGCAGACCAGCCACAGCTTCTTTGACGTCTTCGACGAGCTCCGCGCCCGTCGCATCATCCCCTCCTGAGAGCGAAGCACCCCATGCACTATGTCATCCATTGCCTTGACCATGCCGGCGCCGTCCAGAAACGGCTGGACCATTACGAGGCGCACAAGGCCTATCTCGGGGCAGCCAAGATGAAGACCGTGATCTCTGGCCCCCTGCTGGCCGATGACGAGGTCACGATGATCGGCAGCTGTTTCGTGGTCGAGGCGGCCTCGCTGGCCGAGGTCGAGGCCTTCAACCAGGCCGATCCCTTCTTCAAGGCCGGGCTCTGGGCCACGATCTCGATCCGGCCCTTCCTCAAGCGCGTGGACAACCGGTCATGAGCGCCCCGGTTGGAATTGCCCTCGTGGGTCTGGGCTGGTGGGGCAAGAAGATGCTCGCCGTGCTGGCCGCAGCCCCGGCCGAAATCAAGGTGGTGCGCGCGGTGGAGCCCAATCTGGACTCGGTCGCAGCCCTTTGCGCCGAACGCGGCATCGCCCTCTCCGCCGATTACGCCGATGCCCTGAACGATCCGGCGGTGGAGGCGGTGGTGCTCGCTACGCCGCATTCCCTGCACGGCGCCCAGATCGAGGCGGCGGTGGCGGCGGGCAAGCATGTCTTCTGCGAAAAGCCCCTGGCGCTGACCAAGGCGGGGGCCGAAAAGGCGGTGGCGCTGTGCCGCGATGCCGGCCTGATCCTCGGCATGGGCCACGAACGCCGCTGGGAGCCGCCGATTGCAGAGATGCTCGCCAAGGCCGATGCCGGCGCCCTGGGCCGCATCCAGCAGATCGAGGCCAATTTCAGCCATGACAAGTTTCTCAGCCTCGACCGCGACAACTGGCGCCTGAAGGCCGATCAGGCCCCGGCGGGGGGCATGACGGCGACCGGCATCCATCTTCTGGACCTGTCGGTGCGGCTTCTGGGGCCGGCGGAGAGTGTGCTCTGCATCTGCGAGAAGCTGTCCTCGGACTTGCCCAATGGCGACACGGTGGCGGCTTTCGTGAAGTTCAAGGGCGGCGGCACCTCCTATGTCTCGGCCTCGCTCGCCAATCCCTTCATGTCGCGCTTCACGGTCTATGGCGCGAAGGGCTGGATCGACATCCGCGACAAGGCCCATGTCGAAAGCCCGGATGGCTGGGTCGTGACCTCGGCCCTGCAGGGCGGGCCGATCACCACGGTGGAAATCCCGCCGGCAGAGCCGGTGAAGGACAATCTCGTGGCGTTTGCCCGCGCCGTGCGGGGGACCGAGACCTATCCGATCACCGCCGCCCATCTGGTTGATAACATAGCCCTTCTCGAGGCGGTCTTCGCCTCGGCCCTGTCGGGCAAGATCGAAACGGTCGCGTAAAACGGCGGCGTAAGGAGACGACGATGAAAGCCCTGATCTTCGACGAACCCAAGAAGCCGGTGGTCACCCAGGTCCAGATGCCGACGATCACCGAGAACGAGGTGATGATCCGCTCCACCCGCGTCGGCATCTGCCATTCGGATTACGAATTGCTGGCGGGACAATACATCATCCCGATCTCCTATCCCGTCACGCCGGGCCATGAATGGGTGGGCGAGGTGGTCGAGGTCGGCCGCAACGTCAAGGGCCTCAGCCGGGGCGACCGCGTCGTCGGCGAATGCGTGATCCGGACGCCGGAGCGGATTCACCATTTCGGATTCTCGATGGACGGCGCGGACCGCGAGTTCTTTGCGGCGCGGCCAGAGTGGCTGCACAAGCTGCCCGATGCAGTGGATGACGCCAAGGGCGCGCTGATTGAGCCTTTCACCTGCGGCTATTATGCCGTGATGCGGCATGGCGGGGTCAATGCGGCGGATACCGTGGTGATCTCGGGCGGCGGGACCATCGGCCTGGTTTCGGCGGCGGCAGCCATCGGCATGGGCGCGCGGGTGATCGTGGTCGATCCGGTGCCGCTGCGGCGCGACATCGCACGGCGGCTCGGGGCCGAGGCGACGGTGGACCCTTCCGCCGTCAATCCGGTGGAAGCCGTGCAGGAGATGACCTCCGGTGGCGCCGATCTGGTGGTGGAATGCGCAGGCCACGCCTCCTCGCTCGCCAATGTCTTCGACTATGTCAGGGCCGAGGGAAAGATCTCGATGGTCGGCATCAACATCGGCCAGAAGTTCCCGGTGGAGCTTGGCAAGATCCAGATCAAGGATCTGACGGTGCGCGGCTGCATCGGCTCGCCCAACATCTGGCCCGCCGCGATCCGTTTCCTGGAAAAGACCGGCATCGACCTCAGCCCGATCCAGACCCACCATTTCAAGCTGGATGACGCGCTGCAAGCGCTGGAGCTGGGCAAGAACCCGCAGGCGGCCGTCAAGGTCACCCTGGAAATCGCCTGACCCGGACCGCCGGACAAAGACCAGCAGCCACGGACCGCCTGCCCAAGATCACAAGACAAGGACGCCCGCCATGCCCCCTCCCCCGCGCAAGCAGCCCAGACAGGTCTCTCGCTTTGCCCCGGCGAAGGGATTTGTGACGGTCCTGATCTCGACCCTCGTGCTGGTCGGCCTCTGCCTTGTCTTTGCGCCCTCCAGCGTGGCGGCGGGGGCATTGGCGGGCAGCCTGCCTTTCGCCGCGATCCTGATGATCGTGGGGCTGGGGCAGATGCTGGTGGTGCAGCAGGGCGGGTTCGATCTGTCGGTGGCGGGGGGCGTGTCGCTGTCGGTCGTGCTGGCCACGCATTACCCGTCGGGCGACGATGCGCAGCTTCTGCCCGCCGTGCTGATCGCCTATGCCTGTGCGGTGGCGGCGGGGCTGGTCAACGGGTTTCTGGTCGGCTTCGTGCGGCTCAATGCCATCGTGGCCACCATCGGGATGAACGCGCTGATCTATGGCGGGGTCTTTGCCCTGTCGGGCGGGGTGCCGCGCATCACGACCGATCTTCTGGCACGGATCGCCGGCGGCGAAAGCTTCGGTCTCGGCCATGCGATCTGGTTTGCCCTGTTCATCCTGGCCGTCACGGTCTTTGCGATGAAGAAGACCATCTGGGGCCGCCGGTTCGAGGCGATCGGGGCCAACCCGCTGGCCGCGGCCTCGATCGGGCTGAACGTGCGGCGGCACCAGATGATGGCCTATGTGCTGGCCCAGCTTTACTACTGCTCGGCCGGGCTGCTGATCGCCGGCATCACCACCCAGCCGACCGCCTTTCAGGGCGACAGCCTGCTGCTGCCTTCGGTCGCGGTGGTGGTTCTGGGCGGCACCTCGCTTCTGGGCGGGCGCGGCTTCCCGGTCTCGACCGCCATCGCCGCCCTGTTTCTCAATCAACTGAGCCAGTTCGCCTTCGCCGTCGGCGTGCCCTACTCGGCCCAGACCATCATTCAGGCCCTCGCGCTTGGATTGGGCATCGGGATCTATTCGATCCGCCTGCCCCGTTTTCTGGACAACATCAAGAAACTGACACATCGGGAGGAAGAAGATGAAGCTATCGTATCTTAAGGGAACCGTTCTTGGGGGATCTCTGGCCCTTGCCGCATCCGTGCTGGCCCTGAGCGGGGGTGCTGCCCTGGCCGAGGTGCCGTCCTGGTGCGGCCCCAACAAGGCCTCGCTCGCGCTGCTGGACGGCTTTGGCGGCAACAGCTGGCGACTGGTGACCACGGCTTCGGGCGCGGCCGAGGCGGCGCTGTGCCCCTCGATCACCGATTACCAATATGCCGATGGCCAGGGCAACACGCAGAAGGCCATCTCGGACATCAAGAGCTTTGCCGCCAAGGGCGTCAATGCGCTGGTGGTCTTCGGCGACGCGGGTCCGGCGGTTCTGCCGGCCTTGAAGGCTGCGACCGCGGCGGGGTCGGTCGTGGTGCCCTATAGGGTCGATGTCGGCGGCGAGGCCGGCAAGGACTATACCAAGTTCATCGGCTCGTCCTTCAAGGATGACGGGGTGAACTGGGGCAACTGGATCAAGGGCATCCTGCCCGATGGCGGCAATGTGCTGTTCCTGTCGGGCCCGGCCGGCAACAGCCAGGGTCTGGACGAGCTTGCCGGCATGAAGACCGTGCTGGACGACAAGTACAAGTTCATCAACCCGGCGCCCTTCGACGTGACCAACTGGGACCCTTCGCTGACCCAGCAGGTCCTGTCGGCTGAAATCGCCAAGAACGAGAAGATCGACGTGATCGTCTCGGACTTCGGGCCCTCGCTGGTCGGCGCCCTGCCGGTCTTCAAGAAGTTCAACCGCTCGATCCCGGCGATCGCCACCTCGGACGGCAACTCGCTGGGCTGCTTCTGGACCGACAACGCCAAGGACAACCCGGATTTCAAGCTGTTCACCGTGGCGACCGGCAATGACAACGTGCGTCTGGCCGTGCAATGGGCCGTGGCGACGGCGACGGGCGGCACGCTGCCGACCGAGGAAATCTTCAAGGCGCCGGTCTTCGAGGATTCCGTCTCGGGCAAGCCGAGCCCGGTGCAGTGCCGCAAGGATCTGCCGGGGTCGATCTACCTGTCGGCCGTGATGTCGGGCGACGATCAGGCCAAGGCCGTCAACAAGTAAAGAACCGCGGGACAGTGCAAACCGTCTGCCCCGGGTCGCGGCCCGGGGCAGATGCCAGGAGGTGGTGGACATGCAGGATATGGCAGTGGCTTTCGAAGACCGGATTGAGACGGGCAAGGTGATCCTGAAGCTCACGGGCATCTCCAAGTTCTATGCGCGCATCGCCGCCCTGACGGATGTCAGCGTCGCCTTCCAGGCCGGCGAGGTCCATGCGATCCTGGGCGAGAATGGTGCCGGCAAATCGACCCTGATGAACATCATCGCCGGGGCCGTGCGCCCCCAGGTCGGCACGATCGAATTCGAGGGCCGCGTGGTGGCCAACATGTCGCCCGAGACGGCGGCCCAGCTTGGCATCGCGATCTCTTACCAGCATCCGGCCATCCTCGACGATCTTTCCGTGCTGGAGAACCTGCGCGTGTCGCTGCCCGAAGCCGTCTTTGCCGGGAAGAACCCGCGCAAGGTGGCGCAGGCGATGCTGGACCAGGTGGGCCTGACCCTGCCGCTGAATGCCCGCAGCGACCTTCTGACCGTGGCGCAGAAGCAGCTGCTGGAGATTTCCAAGGCCTTGGCGATCCGCCCCAAGGTGCTGATCCTCGACGAGCCGACGGCCTCGCTGGACCAGGACGCCACCGACATGCTCTTCGCCCGCATCCGCGAGGTGGTGCGGTCCGGGACCGCCGTCATCTACATCACCCACCGCCTCGCCGAACTGCGCCAGATCGCCCAGAGGGTGACGGTGCTGCGCGATGGCCGCTTGCAGGGCAGCGCGCTGGTGCGCGATGTCAGCGACCAGGACCTGCTGGGCATGATCGTGGGCCGAAGGATGGGCTCGGCCTTCCCGCCCAAGGCCGAGGGCGCGGGGGCGGTGAATTTCGCGGTCAAGGACCTTGCGGGGCAGAATTTCCACGGCGTCAATTTCACCGTGGCGCGGGGCGAGATCCTTGGCGTGGCCGGGGTGGCGGGCAATGGCCAGGCCGAGCTGATGCGCGCCCTCGCCGGGCTGCAACCCGCCCGTGGCGAGGTGCTGCTGGCGGGTCAGCCCCTGTCGCCGAAGGAGCTGTTGCAGAAGGCCGCCTTCATGCCCTCGGACCGCCATGCCGAGGGGCTGGCGGGCGGGCTGACCATCCGGGAAAACGCCGCGATCGCGGCGCTTGGCAAGTTCAGCACGCTCGGCCTCGTCAACCGCAGGGTCGAGATGGAACAGGTCTCCGACACGTTCCGCGCCCTGGCCGTGAAGGCGCCCAGCATGGAGGCGGCGGTCAAGTCGCTGTCGGGCGGCAACCAGCAGAAGGTGGTGATGGCGCGGGCCCTCCTCTCCGGGCCGGGGCTGATCGTGGCGGATGAACCGACGCAGGGCGTCGATGTCGGCGCGCGGTCCGAGATCTACCGCATCCTGCGCGAGGTTTCGGCCAAGGGGATTCCGGTCATCGTCAACTCCTCCGACGCGGCAGAGCTGGAGGGGCTTTGCGACAAGGTCATCGTCATGTCGCGCGGCCAGGTGGTGGAGACGCTGACCGGCGATCATGTCGATGAGGCGCGGATCGTCGCCGCCGCCGTCTCGGCCCTGACCCATGTCGACCGGGCAGAGGCCGGGCCGAGCCGCCCGCAGGCGGGCAGCTGGCGGCATTACCTGCAAAGCGACAATGCCCCCGCCGTGCCCCTGACCCTGGTGATGATCGCGCTGGCGCTGTACGGCTTCAGCCAGAACACGCATTTCCTGTCTTCGTTCAATGTCGGCAATATCCTGATGCTGGCGACGGCGCTTGGCTTCATCGCGCTGGGGCAGACGGTGGCGATGCTGCTGGCGGGGATCGACCTGTCGGTCGGGCCGCTGGCGGGGTTTCTGGTCGTCGTGGCCTCGTTCTTCATCACCGATGGGCAAAGCACCGGGATGATGGCGCTCGGCTTTGCGCTGATGGCCGGGGTCGCGGTGCTGGTCGGGCTGGTCAACGGAATTCTGATCCGCTTTGCCGGTTTCACGCCGATCGCGGCGACTTTGGCCATGTACATCGGCCTGCAGGGCTGTGCCTTCCTTTTGCGCGACAGCCCCGGCGGCTATATCGACGCGGGCGTGGTGGAGTGGATCACCTGGCAGATCGGGCCGATCCCCCTGGCCTTCGTGGTGCTTCTGGGACTGGCCTTTGCCGCCGAATACATGCTGCGCCGCCGCAAGCTGGGCTGGCAGCTGCGCGCCACCGGCTCGAACGAGGACTCCGCCCGCCGCATCGGGCTGCGCATCGACCGCACTTTCGTGGCGGGCTATGTCGCAAGCGCGCTGCTGACCGCACTCGGGGCCGTGATGCTGATGGCGCAGATCGGGGTCGGCGATCCGGCGCAGGGGTCGAACTACACGCTGGCCAGCATCACCGCCGTGGTTCTGGGCGGCACCAGCCTGCGGGGCGGGCGCGGCACCTTCATCGGCACCGTGCTCGGCGCGCTGCTTCTGACCGAGGTCTTGAACGTGGTCTCCTTCCTCGGCCTGTCGCAGACCTGGCAATATGTCTTCCAGGGCGCGCTGATCCTTCTGGCCGCGCTGATCTATGCCACGGTGCGCGAACGCTCCGCCGCCCGCTGAACGCGCGGCCCACGCAAGCTCCGCGCCGGTCAGACGGAGGTGCGTTCCTTGATGCAGCGATAGGCCGAGGCTTCGGCTTCGGCCAGGGCGCGCTTGGGGGACTTGCCTTCGAAGACGGCGGCAAAGACCTCGACCCCCAGGATGCGCTCGATCTCGACATATTCCGGCACCGGGGGCCGCGACCAGGTGTTCAGCTCGTTCCGCCGCGCCATCCGGTCGATGAAGCTGACGATGGGCGACGAGGCCAGCGCCTCGGGATCGGCGCAGACCGAAAAGCGCGGCGCCACCGGAAAGCCGTTGCGGACATGCGCCTTCATCGCCTCGGGCGAGGCCATCCAGGCGATGGCGTTGAGGATTTCGCGTTTGCGCTCGGGCGCCACATAGGTCGGGATGGTCAGAAGAAACCCGCCCACCGGCGCCGTGACCTGCCGCCCCTTCAGGACCGGCGGCGGAAGGTAAGCCACCCGGCGCTTGACCTTGGAGCTCAGCTCATGTTCCAGCCGCGCCGCCCGCATGGTCCAGGCATAGCTCATCGCGGCAGAGCCGGACATGAAACATTCCAGATTGCGGTCGGCGTCGAAGGTCTCCACCCCCGGGGGCGAGACTTCGACCAGCTGGCGCATGAACTCCAGCGCGGCCAGCCCCTCGTCGCTGTTGATCCGAAGCTTGAGGTTGCGGGTGTCGAAACTGTCCAGCCAGTTTTCCGTCTTGCGCGGGATCTCGATCACCGAACCCTGCGAGGAGGCGAGGAAGAACATGAAGGCATGGGCAATCGTCATCCCCCGCGCGCCGTTCCACGAGATGCCGTATTGCTCCTTGTCGGGGCGGTGCAGGGCGCGGGCGGCGGCGATGGTCTCGTCGAAGGTGCGTGGGTAGCTCAGGCCCGCCGCCTCGAAAAGATCGCGGCGCGCGGTCAGGATCTCCACCGTGCAATAGATCGGGATGCCGTAGTGCTGGCCGTTCCAGCGTCCGGTGTTCCAGACCGAGGGGTGGAAATCCAGCGGGTTGATCGCCGCCTGCGGCAGCACGTCGTCCAGGGAGGCCAGAAGCCCGGCATCGGCAAAGCGCCCGAGCCAGGGCATGTTGACCGCCACCACGTCATAGGCCGTCGCAGGATTGCTCAGCGCCACTTCGGCCTGGGCGTAAAGCTCGGGCAGATGGCGCAGATCGAAGCTGCTCTTGCGGCCGATGTCATTGCGGAAATCCGACCACATGTTGCGCATCGAGGCGAAGTAATTGTCGTCATGCAGCAAAAAGCGCAGGTTGCGCAGCGCCGAGGAGCTGATGTCGGTCCCCTGCACGGGCGAGATGATATGGGCCGCGAAATAGGACCCGCCGAAGTAATATTCCTCGGTCTCGCTGCCCGACCGCAGGCCGAAGGTCTTGGCCAGCTGCGATTTCACCTGGGCGGCATAGTCGATGAAATGGCCCAGAAGGTCATCGGAAGGGGCAAGGAAGGTCGTCTTGTGCTTGGGCCCGCGCGGCACGCGGATGATCAGGCCATCCTCGATCAGCTTGCCGATCAGCCGGTTGGCGGTGCCCCAACTGGCCTGGCTCAGCTCCACCAGCGTCGACAGGTCGACCGAGCGCTGCTGGATATGGCTGTCCACCAGTTCCAGCACGATGTTCCAGTAGGGATCGGATTTGGCGCCCGGAATGCTCGCATCGAAAGGCTGGCGGATCTTGCGCAGAAAGTCGATGACCCGGCTGAGTTCGTGATCCGAAAGCTTGCCCGTGTTGCGTGTCATGCCTTGCCTTGAATGTCCACCCTAGGAGCCGTCCGCCAGCCCGCCCGCAACCCGCATCCAGTCGAAGAGCGAGAAGAAGTCCTGATCGGAATAGCCTGCGTTGGAGGCTGCTGTATACTGCTGCAGGATCATGTTCGCCACAAACATCGGCACCTGCTTGTCGCGGCCCGCCTCGGTGATCAGGGTGAAATCCTTGATCATCTGGGTGACCGAAAAGGCCGGGGCGAAATCCATCTGGGCGATCATCTCCTGCTTGTAGGCGATGAGGGGCGAAGCCACAGCACTTTCGGTGATCACCTCCATCATCTGCGCCGGCTGCAAGCCGCCGCGTTCGCCCAGAACCAGCGCCTCGCCGAGGATCGAGGAGGTGGCCCCGACCAGCGTGTTCAGCACCAGCTTCATGTAGCGCGCCTCCTCGCCCGGACCGAGGTAGAACTTGCGCACGGCGAAGAGGTCCAGAAGCGGCGAGGCGACCTCCCAGGCCGCCATGTCGCCCGAGGCGAGCGCCGTCAGCTTACCCGCCCGCGCCAGCGTCGTGCTGCCCGAGATCGGGCAGCGCAGATAGGCCACGCCGCGCCGCGCGAGGATGCCCGCGATCCGCTCGGACAGCTGCGGCGAGACGGTGCTCATCTCGACCAGGACGGTGCCGGCGCCGATCCGCGCGACAAGGCCGCTGGCCTCCTCGGCATCGTCGATCAGCCCGGCCAAGACCGTGTCGTTCGGGATGGTGACGAAGATGACGCCGCAGCGCGCCGCCAGATCCCCCGCCGTGGCCGAGACCTGCGCCCCGCGCGCCACGAGGCTGGCCCGGTTCTCGGCCATCGGGTCGCAGATGGTCAGCTTGTGCCCCGCCTCGATCAGACGCGTTGCCATCGGATTGCCCATCTTTCCGACGCCGATCCAGCCGATTTCGGGGGGGAGTGTCTTGGGTGAGGTCACGATCGCATCTCCGGAACAAACTGCGGCACGGGGACGATAGCCCGCGGCCCGGGGTCACAAGGCGAAAGAATCATCCGGAATGGATAAAATGGACGGCCCGGCGCGCCGCCGGCTTTGCTATTGAACGCAAGACAGGGAATCCCTGCGGCCGAGGCTGCGCAGGTCCCGCTCCCCAACCTGACGAGGAAGACATGAGAGCTGTCCGTTTTCACGCTGCCCGCGACATTAGGGTCGAGGATGTCGCTGCGCCCTCCGATCAGCTTGCGCCCGATGACGTGCTGATCGCGCCCTTCGTCAGCGGCATCTGCGGCACGGATCTGCACGAATATATCGCAGGCCCGATCGTGACGCCCCAGACCCCGCATGTCTATACCGGGGCCACCAACCCGCAGATCCTCGGGCACGAGTTCTCGGCCCGGGTCAAGAAGGTCGGCTCCGCCGTCAGCCATGTGAGGCCGGGTGACCGGATCTCGATCCAGCCACTGCTCTTTCCGCGCGACGATTATTTCGGCAAGCGCGGGCTGTATCACCTGTCGCCGAAGATGGGCTGCGTCGGCCTGTCGTGGAAATGGGGCGGCATGGCGGAAGAGGCGGTGATCAAGGATTACAACGCTCAGCCGATCCCCGACACCCTGACCGACGAACAGGGCGCGATGATCGAGCCCGCCGCGGTGGCGATGTACGGCGTCGATCGCGGCGGGGTGCAGGCGGGTTCCACCGTCCTCGTCTCGGGCGCGGGGCCGATCGGGGCGCTGACGATCCTGGCCGCCAAGGCCGCCGGCGCCTCGGTGGTCATCGTCTCCGAACCCAACCCCAACCGCCGCCGCATCATCGCCGAGATCGCGCCCTATGCCGTGGTCGTCGATCCGAAGACGCAGAACCTGCTGGAGGTGGTGCGCGACCTGACCGAAGAAGGCGTCGGCGTCGATGTGGCGCTGGAATGCGTCGGATTGGAGGCCTCGCTCAACGCCTGCGTCGATGCGGTCCGGCGGGCGGGCAAGGTGGTGCAGGTGGGCCTCCACATCAAGCGCGCCTCGATCGACGCGATGCAATGGGCGCTCAAGGACATCGCGGTCGAGGCGACCTGGTGCTACCCCGTCCAGGTCTGGCCCCGCATCGCCCGCCTGATCGCCTCGGGCAGTTTCCCGGTCGAAAAGGTCATCACCGCCCGCATCGACGCCGCCGATGTCGTGGCCAAAGGCTTCGAGGCCCTGCTCGACCCCTCGGGCCAGCACCTGAAAATCCTCGTCCGCACCTGAGGGCCGCCCCCTCGCCCGCAGGCTTACCCTTCATTGGTCCATAAATATCCCACGGGGGTGCGGGGGTGTGAAACCCCCGCTTCCGACCTCCGCCACCGGAAACCCCGCCTCCCGGCCGGAACCCCCTCTCACCCGGAACCGCCATGACCCGCTCGCTTTTCCAGCCCGACTTCGCCTATGTCTCCGCCCCCCAGCGCGTGGTCTTCGCTGCCGGCGCCAGCGAGACCCTGGCCCGGGAGGTCGCGTCCCTCGGCCGAAGCCGGGCGCTGGTGCTGACGACCCCCGAACAGGCCGCGGCTGGCGAAGGCCTGCTCGCCCTTCTTGGCACCCGGGGCGCGGGGCTTTTCGCCGGCGCGCGGATGCACACGCCGGTCGAGGTGACGGCAGAGGCGCTCGCCCGCCTGCAGGAGGTGCAGGCCGATTGTCTGGTGGCCATCGGCGGCGGGTCGACCACCGGGCTTTCCAAGGCGCTGGCCCTGCGCAGTTTCCTGCCGCAGATCGTGATCCCGACCTCCTTTGCCGGGTCCGAGGCGACGCCGATCCTTGGCCAGACCGAGGCGGGCCGCAAGACCACGCTCAGCGATCCGCGCCTGCGTCCGGATGTGATCCTCTATGACGTGTCCCTCGTCCGCTCGCTTCCGCCGCATCTCGTGGTGTCGAGCGGGATGAACGCCATCGCCCATGCTGTCGAGGGGCTCTACGCCCGCGACCGCAACCCGATCGCCTCGCTCATGGCGCTGGAGGGCATCCGCGCCCTTGCCCACGCCCTGCCCAACCTGACCGCGGGCCAACCGCAGGATCATGACTGGGGCGAGGCGCTTTATGGCGCCTGGCTTTGCGGGACGGTGCTGGGTCAGGTCGGCATGGCGCTGCATCACAAGCTGTGCCACGTGCTCGGCGGCGGCTTCGATCTGCCCCATGCCGAGACCCATGCCGTGATCCTGCCCCATGCTATCGCCTATACCGAACCCGCGGTGCCCGACCTCCTGCGCCCGGTGGCCGCGATCTTCGGCACCGCTACCGCCTACGAAGGCCTTGCCGCCTTTGCCGCCCGCATCGGCGCGCCGCGGCGCCTGTCCGACCTCGGCCTGACCGAGGCCGACCTGCCGCGCGCCCGCGACCTTGCCACCGCCAATCCCTACTGGACCCCGCGCCCGATCGACGGCGATGCGATCGCGGCCCTCCTCTCCCGCGCCCTCGTGGGCGATCCCGCCCAACCCTAGGAGCCCGCCCATGCAAGCCCATGGCACCTTCAGCGAAGCCACCTCCGCCGAGACCGTCAACGCCCGCCACGCAGCCTGCACCAACCCCAGGCTCGCCGAGGTGATGTCCGCCCTCGTGCGCCACCTGCACGACTTTGCCAAGGAGGTGCAGCTGACCCAAGGGGAATGGGACCTCGCCATAGGCTTCCTGACCCGGACCGGCCAGATCTGCTCGGGCGAGCGGCAGGAGTTCATCCTCCTGTCGGATACGCTGGGCTTTTCGATGCTGGTGGATGCGATCAACAACCGCAGGCCGGCGGGTGCGACCGAGAACACGGTCTTCGGCCCCTTCCATATCGCCGATGCGCCGCGGCGGCAGATGGGGGATACGATCTGCCTTGATGGCAAGGGCGAAAGCTGCCTCTTCGAGGGTCAAGTCCTCGACCTTGACGGGGCGCCCATCGAAGGGGCGACGCTCGATGTCTGGTCCGACAATGCCGAGGGCTTTTACGACGTGCAGCAGCCCGGCATCCAGCCCCGGGGCAACAACCGGGGGGTCTTTGTCACCGGGCCGGACGGGCGCTATGCCTTCCGGGGCATCAAGCCGGTCAGCTATCCGATCCCCGATGACGGCCCGGTCGGCCAGATGCTGTCCCATCTCGGCCGCCACCCCTATCGACCGGCGCATATGCACTACCTGATCACGGCCCCCGGCTATCAGCGTCTGGTCACCCATACTTTCGTCGGCGGCGACAGCTATCTGACCTCGGATGCGGTCTTCGGGGTCAAGGCCTCGCTCATTGCGCCCTACGAGAGGCTGGAGGGGCAGGAGACGCTCTGGCGCTCGCCCTTCACCTTCGTCCTCGCCCCGGTCTGAGGGCGCAAGGCCATGCCCAACCTGAAGATCTATGTCGACGAGGGCCTGATGCCCCAGTGCCGGGCGGCTCTGCAGGAGGCGCTGCCGCGGCTGCGCACCCTGCTTTGCGACAGGCTCGCGGTCGGGGTGCCGGCCTGCCAGGTCGCGGTCCTTGCGGTGATGGTCATGCCGGACCTGCCGCGCGTGAACATCGAGATGCAGATCCTGCCGCATCCCGAACGAACGCGCGACAGGCTCCTCGATCTGGCCGCAGAGATCCAGGCCCTGATCGACGCCGCCACCGGCACGCAAGCCGCCGTCCGCATCGCCACGCTGGACCCTGCAACCTACATCGCCCTGAAACCCTCCCCCCCGACCGGAGCACCCGCATGACCCACGCGCCGCAGAGCCCGCGCATCGCCTTCCTCGGGACCGGGGCGCAGGGCGCCTCGATCGCCACCGACTTTGCCCTCGCGGGGCTGGATGTCACCTTCATCGACCAGTGGCCCGCCCATGTCGAGGCGATCCGCGCCAGGGGCATCACCGTCAACCTGCCGACAAGGCAGATCCATGCCACGGTTCCCGCCCTGCATCTGTGCGAGGTGGCCGAGATCCGGCAGCCCTTCGACCTCGTCTTCCTGGTGGTCAAGGCCTATGACACCCGCTGGGCCTGCGAGCTGATCAAGCCGCTGCTTGCGCCCGATGGCTTTGTCATCGGCCTGCAGAACGGCATGACCCATGAGGATATCGCCGCCATCGTCGGGCGGTCGCGCACCATCGGCGCGGTGATCGAGATCGCCTCGAACATGTGGGAGCCGGGGGTCACCAACCGCCAGAACGACCATGACGAATCCTGGTTCGCCCTCGGCGCGCTGGACCCCGCCCAGCAGCACCGCGTCGAAGGCGTGGCGGCCCTGCTGCGCCATTCCGGCACGGTCGAGGTGACCGAGGACATCCACTCGGCCAAATGGATGAAACTGGTGGTCAATGCCGCCGAGCTGATCCCCTCTGCCATCGTCAACACCGCGCTGAACGATGCCGCCCGCGCGCCCGGCATGCTGGATGTGATGCGCAGCGCCGGATACGAGGCGATGCAGGCCGCCCTGGCCGATGGCGCCACGATCATGCCGATCATCGGCATGCCCCCGGTGATGAGCAACCATCCCGAAGGCTATGTCGACCAGATCTTCGAAAAGGTGCTGCAGACCTTCTCGCGCGAAGACACGCTGACCTGCTCGCTGCAGGATTGGCGCAAGGGGCGCAGGGCCGAGATTGCCGATGTGAACGGGCTGGTGGTCGAGGTGCTGGAACGCCAGGGCCGCAAGGCGCCGATGAACCGCCGCGTCGTCGAACTCGCGCTGGACATCGAGGCCGGGCGGCTGAAGGCCGACCCCGGCAATGCCGCCCTGATGATCGAGACCTTCAAGGCCCTCGCACAAGCCTGACCCCTGGCCGCGCCTTTTGCAACGCTCCGCCCTGCACCTGATACCGTGGCGAAGGTTTTGACCTTGGCCCGCGCCGCACTAAGTGCCGGGCTGAAGCGGCGTTTTGGCCCGGTCGGGTCGGATGGGCTGGCAAGCTTGGGGAGCGGTGATGACGGCAAAGGTCCTGATCTGGGGTGGTACGGGCGGCATCGGGGCGGCCACGGCGCGGGCGTTGGCGGGGCGGGATGTGCCGCTGCACCTCGTCGGGCGCGATCCGGGCAAACTGGCCGATCTGGCCCGCGAGATCGGCTGCACCACCAGTCAGGCCGATGTCGAGGATGACAGCGCCTTCGCGCGGGTCAGCGCCGAGGCGGGCGATGCGCTGGCCGGGCTGGTCTATGCGGTGGGCAGCATCAACTTGCGCCCGCTTGCCCGGCTGACGGCGGCGGATTTTGCCCGCGATTTCCGGCTGAACGCGCTGGGGGCGGCGCTGGCCGTGCAGGCCGCCCTGCCCGGGCTGAAGGCCCATGCCGGGACAAGCGCCGTGGTGCTGTTCTCCTCGGTGGCGGTGGCGCAGGGCTTTTCGGCCCATGCCTCGGTCTCGATGGCCAAGGGCGCGGTCGAGGGCCTGACCCGCGCCCTAGCCGCCGAACTGGCGCCAAAGATCCGCGTCAACGCGATTGCGCCCTCGCTGACTGACACGCCGCTCGCCGCCGGGCTGACCGCCAATCCGCAGGTCGCAGCCTCGATCGCGCAGCTGCATGCCCTGCCGCGTCTGGGCAAGCCCGGCGACATGGCGGCGCTGGCGGCCTTCCTCCTTTCGGATCAGGCGGACTGGATGTCGGGCCAGGTGATCGCGGTGGATGGCGGCCGCTCGCGGCTGCGCACCAAGGGCTGAGGCCGCGCCAGAGCTGAATCACCTGTCTTTGCAGGCGTCCGGGGTGCGCCGCTGATCAATCCAATCCGATTTACCAGCGAAATCGACAAGAAAGTATCACTCCTCTGTTGGTGTTGTAGTAGCCTGCCAAAGAATGTCCCGATACGCTCATTAAAGCACCGCAAAGAAAACGCGGGCAGGTCGAGGGCAAGAACCGCACCGGGCGTGCGGATTGCTGGGGGGAGACGCGGATGAAACCCGATTTGGAAGTCGTCCAGATTGGACGGTCGCAATCGTTCAAGGCTTGGGAGCACGGCTATCCGTATCACACGGTGCGCTGGCACTTTCACCCCGAATACGAACTTCACCATGTGGTGGCCACCTCGGGCCATTACTTCGTCGGCGACTTCATCGGCAATTTCGAGCCGGGCAACCTGGTGCTGACCGGGCCGAACCTGCCGCACAACTGGGTCAGTGACCTGCCGGAAGGCACGGTCGTGCCGCTGCGCTGCCGGATTGTGCAGTTCTCCGAAAGCTTCATCCCCGACGCGATGGACCTTCTGCCGGAACTGGCCGCCTGCGAGGATCTGATGACGCTGAGCCGCCGCGGCATCCTGTTCAGCCCGGCCACCGCCGCCCTCGCGGCCCCGCTTCTGGCCGAACTGGTCACCGCCCAGGGCATGCGCCGGCTGGAGCTGTTCATCGGCGTGCTCGGGGTTCTGACCCGGGCCAAGGATATCGAGCTTCTGACCTCGACCAGCTATCTGCCCGACCCCTCCGGCTTCATGTCGACCGGCATCAACGAGGCCCTGGCCTATATCAACGCCAACCTGACGGAACCCTTCGGGGAACAGGACCTCGCCGATATCGCCGGGCTGAGCCTGTCGACCTTCTCGCGCAGCTTTCGCAGGCATACCGGTCTGGCCCTGGTCAAATACGTCAACCGCCTGCGCGTCAACCTGGCCTGTCAGCTTCTGATGGGGCCGGGCCATCTGAAGATCACGGATGTCTGTTTCTCATCCGGCTTCAACAACATCTCGAATTTCAACCGGCAGTTCCTGGCGCAGAAGGGCATGACCCCCTCGCGGTTCCGGCAATTGCTGGAGGAGAACCAAAGCGCCGCCCAGGCGGCGTGATGCGGGAGGAGAACCGCCCGATCTGATCCGGCACCCCGCGGGTAGACCCGCAGAGCGCCCGGATCATTTGGCGGCACTGCAAGACCGGACGGCACAAGGACAGCGGAATCCTGCGATTCCCTGAACCGAAGAGGCTTGCCCGATGGTTGCGACGAAAGGCCTGGCTGCGGCGACCCGCGCACCCGGTCTGAACCAACAAACCTGTGGTCGCTATGGAGGAAGACATGAAGACCTTTTTGACCTGGAGCAGCGCCCTGACGCTGGCCACCCTGATGGGCTCTGCCGCCTTTGCCGCCCCGGCGGGCGTTGTGGCATTCCTGATGCCCGATCAGGCCTCGACCCGTTATGAACAGCACGATTTTCCGGGCTTCAAGGCCGAGATGGCCAAGCTCTGCCCCGACTGCACGGTGGTGTACCAGAATGCCACCGCCGATGCCTCGCTGCAGCAGCAGCAGTTCAACTCGGTCATCGCGCAAGGCGCCAAGGTGATCGTGCTGGACCCGGTCGACAGCTCTGCCGCGGCGGCCCTCGTCAGCCTCGCCCAGTCGCAAGGGGTCAAGGTCATCGCCTATGACCGCCCGATCCCGGACAAGGCCGCCGATTTCTATGTGTCCTTCGACAACAAGGGCATCGGCAAGGCGATTGCGGTCTCGCTGATGGATCACCTCAAGGCGATGGGCCTGCCCACCGACAAGGGCGGCGTGCTGCAGATCAACGGCTCGCCCACCGATGCGGCGGCCGGGCTGATCAAGGACGGCATCCACGAAGGCATCGCTGCCTCGGGCTACAAGACCCTGGCCGAGTTCGACACGCCGGAATGGGCGCCGCCCAAGGCGCAGGAATGGGCGGCCGGCCAGGTCACCCGCTTTGGCGCCGATATCATCGGCGTCGTGGCGGCCAACGACGGCACCGGTGGCGGCGCCATCGCGGCCTTCAAGGCGGCGGGCGTCAACCCGGTGCCGCCGGTGACCGGCAATGACGCGACCATCGCCGCGCTGCAGCTGATCATCGCGGGCGACCAGTACAACACCATCTCCAAACCCTCGGAAATCGTCGCGGCCGCGGCGGCCCAGCTGGCCGTCCAGTTCCTCAACGGCGAGACCCCCAAGGCCGAGATGAGCCTTTACGACACGCCCTCGCAGCTTTTCACCCCGGCCGTCGTGACGCGCGAGAACCTGAAGGCGGAAATCATCGACAAGGGCATCAACACCGCTGCCGAGCTTTGCGTGGACCGCTATGCCGCGGGCTGCACCGAACTCGGCATCAAGTGACCTTGTGATCCGTCGCCCGGCCGCTTCCTCCCATGGCGGCCGGGCGACACCTTTTGCGACAGGAGCACGCCATGACAGATCCCACGACCCCGAAGGGCGAGCTTTTGCTGAGCCTGAGGGGCATTTCCAAGAATTTCGGCGCCGTGTCGGCGCTGACCGATATCGAGCTTGATGTCCATGCCGGCGAAGTCGTGGCCCTGGTCGGCGACAATGGCGCCGGCAAGTCGACCCTCGTCAAGGTTCTGGCCGGGGTGCACCAGCAGACCTCTGGCAGCATTTCCTACCGCGGCAAGCCGGTCACCCTCGGCAGCCCCTCTGCCGCGCTGGAACTGGGGATTGCCACGGTCTTTCAGGACCTTGCGCTCTGCGAGAACCTCGATGTCGTGGCCAATATCTTCCTCGGCCAGGAACTGAACCCCCTGCGCCTGGACGAGGTGGCGATGGAGGTGCGGGCCTGGACCCTGCTCAACGAGCTTGCCGCGCGCATCCCTTCGGTGCGCGAACCGATCGCCTCGCTCTCCGGCGGGCAGCGCCAGACCGTCGCCATTGCCCGGTCGCTCTTGCTCAATCCGCAGATCATCATGCTGGACGAACCCACCGCCGCCCTCGGCGTGGCGCAGACGGCCGAGGTGTTGAACCTGGTGGAGCGCGTCCGCGACAAGGGCCTGGGCGTCATCATGATCAGCCACAACATGGCCGATGTGCGCGCCGTGGCCGACCGCATCGTCGTCTTGCGGCTGGGGCGCAACAACGGGGTCTTCACGCCCGAGGCCTCCAACCAGGAACTCGTCGGCGCCATCACCGGTGCCACCGACAATGCCGTATCGCGCCGGGAAAACCGGATGGCGGAGGAAGCAAAATGAGCGCGCCCAACAAGCCCACCCTCGACCGCGCCGACAGCCGCGTGAGCCATGCCAGCGGCATCGGCGGCACGATCAGCGCCTTCATCGACCGGGTGAAATCCGGCGACCTCGGCTCGCTGCCCGTCATCGTCGGGCTGGTGATCATCTGGACGGTCTTCACCCTGCTGAACCCGATCTTCCTGTCGCCGAACAACCTGGTGAACATGCTGTTCGACTGTTCGACCACCGGGGTCATCTCGCTGGGCATCGTCTGCGTGCTGATGCTGGGTGAGATCGACCTTTCCGTCGGCTCGATGAGCGGGGTCGGATCGACCCTGATCGGCGTGCTCTGGGTCAATGCGGGCGTGCCCCTGCCGCTGGCGATCCTGGCGGCGCTGATCGCCGGGGCGATCATCGGCACGCTTTATGCCACGCTGCGCAACCGCCTCGGCATGCCGAGCTTTGTTTCCACCCTCTCGGGCCTTCTGGCACTGCTGGGCCTGCAGCTGTACCTTCTGGGGGCGACCGGGTCGATCAACCTGCCCTATTCCTCCAGCATGGTGAACTTCGGGCAATTGCTGATCATGCCGGCGGTGCTGTCCTATCTCCTCTGCCTCGTGCCCGGCGCCGTGATGCTGGTCGTGGGCCTGCAGACCAATGCCAAGCGCCATGCGGCCAACCTCTCGGCCGGATCGACCGCCGGGCTGGCGCTGAAGGCCGGGGCGACCACGGTCGGGCTGCTGGCGGTGATCTTCTACCTCAACCTCGGGCGCGGCGTGCCGTGGATGTTCGCGCTGTTCGTGGCGCTCGTGCTGATCATGAACTACGCCTTCACCCGCACCCAATGGGGTCGTTCGATGAAAGCGGTCGGCGGCAATGCCGAGGCCGCGCGCCGCGCCGGCATCAATGTCCGCGGCATCTATGTCAGCGCCTTCGTGCTTTGCTCCAGCTTTGCGGCGCTCGGCGGGGTGCTGTCCTCGGCCCGGCTCGCCTCGGCCAGCCAGCAGGCCGGCACGGGGGATGTGAACCTCAACGCCATCGCGGCGGCGGTGATCGGCGGCACCAGCCTGTTCGGCGGGCGCGGCACGGCGTTTTCGGCGCTGCTCGGGATCATCGTGATCCAGTCCATCGCCAACGGCCTGACGCTGCTGAACCTGTCGTCCAGCCTGCGCTACATGATCACCGGCGGAGTCCTTGCGATTGCCGTCATCGTCGACAGCCTGGCGCGCCAAAGCCGCGTCTCGCACGGTCGCGCTTAACAGGAGACGAAAATGTCGGAAGAACTGAACGGCAAGGTGGCCGCCGTGACCGGTGCCGCCTCTGGCATCGGGCTGGAATGCGCCCGCAGCATGCTGCGCGCCGGGGCGACGGTGTTTCTGGTCGACCGGGCCGAGGACAAGCTGCGCGCCCTCTGCGCCGAGCTTGGCCCCAAGGCGCGCCCGCTGGTCGTGGACCTGATGTCCCCCGCCTCGGTCAACGCGATGCTGCCCGCGATCCTGGCCGAGGCGGGCCAGCTCGACATCTTCCACGCCAATGCCGGCGCCTATATCGGCGGGCCGGTGGTGGAGGGTGACCCCGATGTCTGGGACCGCGTGCTGAACCTCAACGTGAATGCCGCCTTCCGCTCGATCCATGCCGTGCTGCCGCATATGGTCGAACGCGGGACGGGGGATATCCTCGTCACCTCCTCGATCGCGGGGCTGGTGCCGGTGGTCTGGGAGCCGATCTACACCGCCTCGAAATTCGCGGTGCAGGCCTTTGTCCATACGGTGCGGCGGCAGGTGTCAAAGCATGGCATCCGGGTCGGCGCCGTCTGCCCCGGCCCGGTGGTGACCGCCCTTCTGGACGACTGGCCCAAGGCCAAGATGGAAGAGGCCCTCGCCAACGGCAGCCTGATGCAGCCCATCGAAGTGGCGGAGGCGGTGTTGTTCATGCTGACCCGCCCGCGTAACGTGACGATCCGGGATCTGGTGATCCTTCCCAACAGCACGGACCTTTGAATGTATCTCATCGGCATTGATGTCGGCACCGGCAGCGCCCGCGCAGGTGTGTTTGACAAGGCGGGCAGGATGCTGGGCACGGCCAAGGCCGAGGTGACGATCTGGCGCGCGGCGGGTTCCATCGTGGAACAGTCCAGCGACCAGATCTGGGCCGCCGTCTGCACCGCCGTGCGTGGCGCCGTGGCCGAAGCCGGGATCGATCCGGCCGAGGTCACCGGCATCGGCGTCGATGCGACCTGCTCGCTCGTGGTGCTGGGGCCCGATCATGCGCCGCTGCCCGTCTCCTCCGACAATCCGCAGCGCAACATCATCGTCTGGATGGACCACCGCGCCACCGGTCAGGCCGAGCGGATCAATGCGATCGGCCATGACGTGCTGCGCTATGTCGGCGCCTTGATCTCGCCCGAGATGGAGACGCCCAAGCTCCTCTGGCTGAAGGAGAACCGCCCGCAGGTCTTTGATGCGGCGTGGCAATTCTTCGACCTCGCCGATTTCCTGACCTGGCGGGCGACAGGCTCGCTTGCGCGGTCGACCTGCACCCTGACCTGCAAATGGACCTATCTGGCCCATGAACGCCGCTGGGACCCCGGCTATTTCGCCGCAATCGGCCTTGGCGCGCTGGCCGATGAGGGCTTTGTCCGGATCGGTGCCGAAGTGGTCGAACCGGGAACGCCGCTGGCCAGGGGGCTGACGGCAGAGGCGGCGCGCGACCTTGGCCTGGCTGAGGGCACCCCGGTCGCCGCCGGGCTGATCGACGCCCATGCCGGCGGGCTGGGCACCGTGGGGGCGGTCGGGTCGGACCCGACGCAGAACATGGCCTATGTCTTCGGCACCTCCTCCTGCACCATGACCACGACGGCAGAGCCGGTCTTCGTGCCGGGCGTCTGGGGTCCCTATTTTTCGGCCATGCTGCCCAACATGTGGCTGAACGAGGGTGGCCAGTCGGCGGCGGGGGCCGCCATCGACCATCTTCTGACCCTGCACCCCGCCCATGCCGAGGCCGCAGCCCTCGCCCGGGCCGAGGGTCTGCCCCTGCCGGTCTGGCTCGCCAATCGCGCGATGACGCCCGATCTGTCCGAAGCGGTGCATCTGGCAGCCGGCCTGCATGTGGTGCCCGAGTTTCTGGGCAACCGCGCCCCCTTTGCCGACCCCAATGCCCGCGGCCTGATCGCCGGCATCGGCATGGGCAGCGACATCGACAGCCTGATCGCCCTCTATATCGCCGGGCTCTGCGGGCTGGGCTATGGCTTGCGCCAGATCATCGACACCCAGGCCAGCCACGGCGCGCCGATCCGGCGCATCCTGATCAGCGGCGGCGCCGGCAGCCATGACCTCGTGCGCCAGATCCTCGCCGATGCGACCGGTGTCCCGGTCCTGAACACCGCGGCGGAAGAGCCGGTTCTGCTTGGCTCTGCCATCCTCGGCGCGGTCGCGGGCCGTCACTTTGCCGATGTCCAAAGCGCCATCGCCGCGATGTCGCACGAAAGCGGCAGCTTCGCCCCCGCCACCGGGGCCGTGCGGCAGCGCCACGATCTGGGCTTTGCCGCCTTCGAGACGCTGCAGAAGGCCGCAAGGGCCGTGGCGCGCGCCGCGCAGCCAGAGGGTCACTGACCACACAGGGGCGCGCAGGGTACGCCCCTGCCCGCCCCCCACGCCTCCCTGACGGGTGGCGCCCAGCCCTGCGGTCGCGGCCTTTTCGCGCAGCAGAACCCCGCGCCGGGGCGATATCCCTTTGCCCTCCTCTCATTCGCAGGATACGCGGCGCGGAAGCGGTGTTATTGTCGCTGCAGCTTCTTCGGGTTCATTTCAGGCCACCGACCCCAGGATTGGATATGTGCGCAGGGACTGTCGAACGTCGGCTTGCCGCCATTCTTGCGGCGGATGTGGTGGGATACTCCCGGATGATGGGGGTCGATGAAGAACGCACCCTTGTCGCGCTGAACAGCCACCGCCGCGACTTCTTCGACCCCGTGATCGCCCGGCACGGCGGACGCATCTTCAAGGCGATGGGCGACGGGTTCCTGGTCGAGTTCAACTCGGCCGTCAATGCCGCCACCTGCGCGCTGCAGATCCAGACCGGCATGGCCGAGCGCAACCAGGGCGTGCCGCAAGACCAGCGGATCATCTTCCGCATCGGCGTCAACCTCGGCGATGTCGTGGTGGAAGGCGGCGATCTGCACGGCGATGGCGTCAATATCGCGGCCCGGCTGGAGGGGCTGGCCGATCCGGGCGGCATCCTTCTGTCCGCCAATGTCCATGACCAGGTCAAACGCCGCATCGACGCGCAGTTCGAGGATCTCGGGCCGCAGCTGCTCAAGAACATCGCCGAGCCGCGGCGGGTCTTCCGGATCAGGATGGAGCCCTTGGCGGCCGCGCCTGAGCCCGAGGCCCTGACCCTGCCCGAGGGCCCCTCCATCGCGATCCTGCCCTTCACCAACATGAGCGCCGACCCCGATTACGAATATTTCGTCGATGGCCTGACCGAGGATCTGATCACCGACATCTCCCGCGTGCCCGGCCTCTTCGTGATCGCGCGCAATTCGGTCTTTGCCTACAAGGGCAAGGCGATGGACGTGCGCCGGATCGCGCGCGAGCTGGGGGTGCGCTATCTTCTGGAAGGTTCGGCGCGCCGTTCGGGCGGGCGGGTGCGGATCAACGCGCAGCTGATCGACAGCCTCGGCGGCGGGCATCTCTGGGCCGAACGCTTCGACCGCCAGCTCGACGACATCTTCGATCTGCAGGACGAGGTCAGCGCCCGGATCAGCAGCGCGCTGGTCGGCCAGCTGGTCGCCCCGCCGCCGCGCAACCGCCCCAAGACGACCGAGGCCTATGATCTGTGCACAAGGGGCCGGGCGCTGGCGGAATCCGCCTTTGGCCTCGGTGATGCGATGCGCGAGGCCATCGTGCTGCTGGAACAGGCGCTTGACCTCGACCCCGATTATGCCGAGGCCTGCCGCTGGCTGGCCATCGCGCGCAGCGATGCCTGGAACCACGGCAATATCCCGGTCGACACCCGCCGCGGCACCGTTCTGGACCTTGCCAGGCGGGCGGTCGACCTTGACCCCAACGATTCCCAATGCCACGCCACCTATGCCCTCTTGCTGGATTACGCCGGCTTCTGGGAGGCCTCGCAGCGCGAACACGAACGCGCGCTGGAACTCGACCCCAACAATGCCGACGGGATGGTGATGTATGGCGATTTCCTGCTGTTTGCCGGGGCGCATGACAAGGCCGAACAGCTGGTCCAGCGCGCCCTGCGCATCAACCCCTTGCCGCCGGCCTGGTATTTCATGGCCAAGGGCAAGACCGAATATGCCCTTGGCCGCTATGACGCGGCGGTCACGACCCTGCGCAACCCGGTGACCTACCGCACCGCCTCGCGCCGCTATCTGGCCGCGAGCCTGGCCCAGCTCGGCCAGATCGAGGAGGCGCGGCGCGAGGCCGCCCTCTTCATGGCCAGCAACCCGATGTTCACCATAAGGCACTGGGTCTCCTCGACCCATTTCAAGGATGCCGCGACCAAGGCGCATTTCATCGCGGGCTACCGCCTGGCCGGGCTGCCGGACTAGGCGCGGCGCCCCGGCTGGCGCCGGGTCAATGGCGGATCACCCCGTCCAGCTTGTCGGGGTTGCGGGTGATGTAGATGGCGGTGATGCGGCCCTCCTCGATCTGCAGGGCGGTGGTCTGGGGATGGCCGTCGACGCGGCTGGCAAAGCCGGGCAATCCGTCGATCCGCAAGGGCGCGATCAGCTCCATCCGCGCGCCGAACTTGCGCGACCAGCCCTGGAACAGGCGGATCAGGTTCTCCGCCCCCACGATCACATTGGGATAGGAGGTGACCTTGCCGCCGCCATCGGCGTGGAAGGTGACCCCCTCGGCCAGCATCGCGCCAAGGGCCGCCGCATCGCCCGATTTGCAGGCCGCAAAGAAGGCGCGGGCCAGGGTCTCGGCGGCATCGCGCGGCAGGTCATAGCGCGGGCGGTCGATCTGCACATGCGCCCGGGCACGGGCGGCAAGCTGGCGCGTGGCGGCCGGGCTGCGTTCCAGCGTGACGGAAACCTCCTCCAGGCTCTGGCCGAAGACGTCGTGCAAAAGGAAGGCCGCCCGCTCCAGCGGCGACAGGCGTTCCAGCGCCATCATCAGGGTCAGGGTCAGGTTGTCGGGCCGCATGGCATCGTCCTCCGGCTCGATCAGCGGTTCGGGCAGCCAGGTGCCGGGATAGGTCTCGCGCCGGGCGCGGGCGGATTTCATCTGGTCGAGGCAAAGCCGCGAGACGATCCGCGTGAGCCAGGCGCCGGGTTCGCGCACCGCAGCCTGATCGCTGCCCTGCCAGCGCAGCCAGGCCTCCTGCACCACATCCTCGGCATCATGGCGCGAGCCGAGCATGCGGTAGGCCAGACGCAGCAGCCGGGGCCGTTGCGCCTGGAAGATCGCGGTGCCGGGATCAGGCGGCATGGGCCCGGGCCGCAGGCAGATCTTCGGGATGCGCCGCGCGGAAGCCGACCTGCACCCGGTTCCAGAGGTTGATCGCGCCAATCGCCAGCGAGAGCCAGGCCCGCTCCTCCTCGGTGAAGGCCGCCACCACCGCCTGCCAGTCTGCATCGGGGGCGCCGCTTTGTTCCAGCCTTGTCAGCGCCTCGGTCCAGGCCAGGGCTGCGCGTTCGCGGGGCGTATAGATCGGGCTTTCCCGCCAGGCGGGGAGCATGTGCAGCCTGAGCGGCGTCTCGCCATCCTTCAGCGCCTCGGCGGTGTGCATGTGGATGCAGAAGGCGCAGGCATTGATCTGGCTGGCGCGCAGCTTGACGAGGTGCAGAAGGCTGTGCTCCAGCGGGCTGGCCTTGATCGCGGCCTCAAGCGCGAACAGCGGTTTGAAGCCGGTCTCGGCACGTTTGATAGCGTCGGTCATGCGGGGGGTCATCGGTCTCTCCAGGTTCATCTGACATGAGGATGACGCGGTGGAGAAGCCGGATGTGACATGCCCGGCGCATTTTCATGCGAAATCTTTTGCGGTTCGCGGGGGGCGAGGAAAGCGGCCAAGGTCTGCGCTTGACGGCGGCCGTCCCGCAAGAGGCGCCAAGGCAAGCCCAAGAATAGGGGGCGCAGTTGCCTGCGCCCCCCGGGGCCGGTTCACGCCGAGGGAGACGAAACCTAAAGCCCCAGCTCGCGGCGCAGTTCGGCCAAAGCGGCATCGCTCAGCGTCCGCCCGCCCGAGGCGGTGTCGAGCGACTGCTGCTCGGTCGCGACATCGGCGTCATAGCTGGTCTGGTCGGCCGTCACTTCCTGCGCCAATGCGTCGAGATTGGTCTCGTAGGTCTCGGCCTGCTGCAGCTCGTCGGCAAGGGCCGTGGTATCGGTCATCTGCGATTCCAGATTGGCCTTGTCCGCATCATAGGTCGAGGAGTTCGGGTCGAGCGCGTCGATCTGGTCCTGCAGCGAGGCATTCGCCGCATTGGCCGCGTCGATCTGGCCCTGCAGCTCGGTCGACGTCGGGCCGGTATAGCTGCCAAGATAGTCGTTATAGGCCTTCATGCTGGCCTCAAGCTCGGCGGCCTGCGTGCTCGTCGCGAGCGCCGCCTCGCGGTAGGCGTTGATGCGGCCAAGGTGGCTGTTCGGCGGGGCATTTTCCAGCGCGGTCAGGCTGGCATGGGCGGCGTTCAGCCCCTTCAGCTCGCTATGGACCGAGCCGTGACCCGCGGCACCATTGGCGCTGCTCTTGCCGCTGTTGCCGCCCTGCGAACCGGCCGCGCTGCCGCCGGCGGAATTGCCCGAGGCGCCGTTGGAGGAATGGCCACCGCCATTGCCGCCGCCGTTCCCACCGCCATTGCCGTTGCCGCCGCCATTGCCATTACCGCCACCCTTGCCGGACTCGGCCATGGCCGCATCGGGCGCCACGACATAGACCGCCGCCGTCATCCCCGCCAAAGACAGGATCGCAATGGAAGAGGCCGTCACGAGGCCTGCGAATTTCTGTTTCATCGGATCTTCTCCTTTTGTGCCGCTGTCACGCGGTTCGCGGCCCCAGGCCACGAATCAATGGCATCACCCTAGACGAGCGGGCTTGAACCCAGAGCGAACAGCCCGTTCATCGACGGTTCACCATGGTTCTGCTATGACGGGTTCCATGCGAGTCCCCTTTGCCCCTGCTCTCTTGTCTGCTGCTCTGCTGGCCTCTCCCGCATTGGGCGAGGCCTTCAAGGAACTCTCGCGGCCCGAGCTGCGCCTTTTGCTGGACAGGGGGGCGGCCGAAGACCCGCGCCGCGCGATGGCAACCGCGCTGGATCAGGCGCGGGGCGAGGTTCTCGACATAAGGGCGTTTCAGGGATCGGCGCTCTATTACCGGGTTCTGGTGAAAAAGCCTGATGGCCAGGTGGTCTCGGTCGTGATCGACGCCGACAGCGGGTCGCTGCTTGCGTCAAGCTCGACCCTGGCCTCCAGCGTCAATGCGGCGGCCAGCACCGTGGGCGCGAGCGCCTCGGCCAGTGCGGCGAGCGCCAGCAATGCCAAATCGAACGGCAATGCCGGGGGCAATTCATCGAGCAGCGGCAGTTCGGGCAGCAACGGCAATTCCGGCAGCAATGGCAACTCGGGCGGCAACGGCAACTCCGGCGGCAATGGCAATTCGGGCGGCAATGGCAATGCCGGGGGGAATGGCAATGGCCGCGACAAATAGCCCTCCCCGCGGACGGAGCGCCCGATGCGCCTGCTGATCGTGGAGGACGAGCCGACCCTGGCCGAGCAGATCCGCCGGGTCCTGCAGGCCGAGGGGCGCGTGGTCGATGTGGTGCATGACGGCGTGCAGGCGGCCCATCTGGGCGAGGTGGAACCCTATGACGCCATCGTGCTCGACATCGGGCTGCCGGGGCGCGACGGGCTTTCGGTGCTGAAGGAATGGCGGGCCGGCGGGGTGACCACCCCGGTCCTGATCCTGACGGCGCGGGATGGCTGGTCCGAACGGGTGGACGGGCTGGATGCCGGGGCGGATGATTACCTGACCAAACCCTTTCACATGCCCGAGCTTTCGGCCCGCCTGCGCGCCATGCTGCGCCGCGCGACCGGGCAGACCAACCCGGTCTTCGAAAAGGATGGCGTCGTTTTCGACAGCCGGACCAGCCGCACCATGCTCGAAGGCCTGCCGGTCGATCTTACGGTGCAGGAGACGGCGGTGCTGTCCTACCTGTTCCACCACGCGGGCCGACTCGTCTCGCGCACCGAATTGTCCGAACATATCTATGCCCATGACAGCGACCCCGATTCCAACACCATCGCCGTCTTCGTCACCCGGCTGCGCAAGAAGCTCGGGGCCGGGCTGATCCAGACGGTCCGTGGCGCAGGCTATACGATCGGCCGCGACTGATGGGGTCGCTGCGCCGCCGCGCCCTGATCAACGCGGTGATCGCGGCGGCACTGTCGGTGGCGGTCGTCTCGCTCGCGCTCTTCGCCTATATCGACGCGGTGACGCTGAAACGCTTCGACCGCGAGCTGGAGGACCGCCACGCCCAGCTTGTCGTGGCCCTGAGCGACACGGCCCGCGATCAGGCGGCGCTGGAGAAGGTGCTGATCGACCCGGCCTACCAGCGGCCCTATTCCGGCCGCTACTGGCAGACCGAGGCTGCGGACGGCACGGTCTATACCTCGCCCTCGCTGATCGGGGCCGTGCTGGCCGCCCCGACCCAACCCTCGGATCACCTGACCAGCTGGAACGGCCCCGCCCCCGATGGCGGCGCCTTGCGCGGCATGCAGCAGAATATCACCCTGGCGGATGGAACGGTCTGGACGGTGACGGTGGCCGAAACCCTGACCGACCTGCTCGCCGAACGCAGGGACACGCGCAACAGCCTGTTGATCGCCTTCGGCATCGTGGTGGCCTTCGGCCTGGTCAGCGCCTGGCTGCAGATGGCGGTCGTCCTGCGCCCGCTGCGGCAGCTGCGCGAAGAGGTCGCCTCGCGGTGGGAGCGGGATGCCCGGCTCGACCCGCAGGATTACCCTTCCGAAGTGGCGCCGCTGGTTGGCGACATCGACCTGCTCCTCGCCCGCAACAAGGAGACGGTGGCCCGCGCCCGCCGCCAGGCCTCGGACCTCGCCCATGCGCTGAAGACGCCCGCGGCGATCCTGCGCAACGAACTGGTTTCGCTGCAGGAAACCGGGCAGGAGGTCGCCCCGGCACTGGATGCGCTGGACCGGCTCGATGCGCAGCTGAGCCGCTCGCTGGCCCGGATGCGCGCCATCCACTCGGCCGAGGGGGTGGGCGGGCCGATCAACCTCGCACAGACGGTGGAGCGGCTGGCGCGGCTGTTCGGCGCCATGTGCGCGCGCCAGGGCAAGCGGCTGGAGATTGCGACCGCCCCCGAGTTGCAGGTCCGGATGGACCCGCAGGATCTGGAGGAGGTGCTGGGCAACCTTCTGGACAATGCGCTGAAATGGGCCGGCACGACGATCCGGCTAAGCGCCTGGTCCGAGGCGGGCGGCGTGGCGCTTTGCGTCGAGGACGACGGCCCCGGCATCCCCGAGGCGGCGCGGGCGCGCGTCCTCGAAAGCGGCGCGCGGCTGGACATGTCGGTGCCGGGCGCCGGACTCGGGCTGGCGATCGCGACCGATCTGGTCATCGCCTATGGCGGACGGCTGCAGCTGGGCACCTCGCCCCGCCATGGCGGACTGTCTGCCACGATCCACCTGCCCTCCCATGCCGGGCTGCTGCGCGGCTGAAGCGCCGCCCGATTCTGACGCGGGTTTGCAAGGCCGGGCCTCGGCTGCATCGTCAGGGTGTGGCGAAAGGCTGCGCCGAGGTGCGGGAGATTGTGCAGGGGTCTTCGCCGTCCTCCAAAGAAGCCGGGCCGCCTGTTGAACCTCTCGCGCACAAGCCGGCTGCGGGGTGGAGAGAGGAGACGTCATGGCGGAAGGGGCGCGACGGTGGTCTAAGTCATCTCCCTGAAGTGCCCCAGGATGTGCAGACGCTTTGCGCCCTGACTGTGCGGCAAGGAGGCCGGGATGGGGACAAGCAACGACAGCGGCCCGTTCACGCCTCCAGTTCGATCCGGGTTCCGGTTGCGGCATCGAACAGATGCAGGCGCGATTGCGGCAGGGTGAGTGTCAGGCCCTCCCCTTCCCTGGGGCAGTCATAGCGGTCCGCGATCCGCAGGGTGATCGGCCCGAGCGCGGTTTCCGTGAAGACAAGGTATTCGTGGCCGAGGTTCTCGGTGACCTTCACCGTCGCGGCAAGGGTCAGCCCGCCGTGATCGCCGACCTCGATATGTTCCGGGCGGATGCCCACGACGACCCGGGGCGGCAAGGGCCGCGCCGAGGTCAGGGTCTGGCCCGCGATGACGAGGCCCCCGGCACGGGCATCGACCTCGAACGTGTTCATCTTGGGCGAGCCGATGAAGCGGGCCACGAAGAGGTTCGCCGGTTTGCGATAGATCGTGTCGGGCGCATCGAACTGCATGAGATTGTGGGTGCCGGTGACGCCGATCGGGGCCAGAACGGCGATGCGGTCGCCCATGGTCATCGCCTCGACCTGGTCATGGGTCACATAGATCATCGTGGCGCCGAGGTTCTTGTGCAGCTGGCGCAGTTCCAGCCGGATCGAGGCGCGAAATTCGGCGTCGAGGTTCGACAGCGGTTCGTCGAACAGGAAGACCTTGGGATTGCGGACGATGGCGCGGGCCAGGGCCACGCGCTGGCGCTGCCCGCCGGAGAGTTTGCCCGGGCGCTTGGACAGATGGTCGGTCAGGCCGACCATGCGGGCCACGTCCTTGACCGCGCTCTCGATCCTGGCCGGGTCGACCTTGCGGATCTTCATGCCGAAGGCGATGTTCTCGGCCACCGTCATGTTGGGGTAAAGCGCGTAGTTCTGGAACACCATGGCCACGTTGCGCGCCGCAGGGTCGGCGTCCGACACCTGATCCCCGCCGATGAAGACATCGCCCGCGGAGCGCTCCTCCAGCCCCGCGATCAGCCGCAGGATGGTGGATTTGCCGCAGCCCGAGGGGCCGACGAGCACGGTGAACTCGCCATCGGCAATCTCCATGTTCAGCGCCTTGACCACAGTGGCCATGCCATAGGAAATGTCGATGTTGCGAAGCGAAACGGTGGCCATGTGGCTCTCCTGACGGCTGAAGGGCGGGGTGATGCGGCAGCGCCGGATCTGAACGGGTTATTTCACCGAACCGAGGCTCAGCCCCTGGACGATGTGGCGTTGCGCCAGGATGGCGAACAGGGCCATCGGCAGGATCACGATGATCGAGGCGGCCGACATCGCCCCCCAGTCGATCGAGGCATAGCCGCGGAACCCCGCCACGGCGAGGGTGACGGTCTGGGCCTTGCTGAAGGTCAGGGACAGGGCGATGGTCAGCTCGTTCCACATCTTGATCGCGTTCAGGATCGCGGTGGCGGCCAGGCCCGGTGCGGCGATGGGCACATAGATCTTCCAGATGATCTGCCAGGTCGTCGCCCCTTCCAGCCGGGCGGCCTCGGCCAGGCTCGCGGGGACATCGGCGAAAAAGGCGCGGACCAGCCAGATGGTGAAGGGCAAGGTGAAGATCTGGTAGATGATCGCAAGCCCGATCACCGTGTCGTAAAGGCCGATCTGCTGATAAAGCACATAGACCGGGATCACGAAGAGGAACTCGGGCAGCATGTAGGAGATCAGAAGCCAGACCAGGATCGCCTTGCGCCCCGGCACCTTGCGCTGGTTCAAGAGATAGGCCGCCGGAATGCCGATGGCAAAGGCCAGAAGGTTGCCCAAGGCGCAGACCATGACCGAGTTCAGGAAGGCCCCGGAAAAGCCGCTGGTCGACCAGGCCTTGACGAAATGCTCCCAGACCGGGGTGAAGATCCAGACGGGCGGCATGGCGAAGGCATCGTCGCGGGTCTTGAGGGCGATCATCGCGATCCACAGGATCGGGAAGAACGACACGACGGCGGCGGTGAGGGCCACCGCGTAGCGGGCCGCCTGGGGGATGAGTTTCGGCGTCACGATGCGTCCTTCTCTTCGGTGTCAAGCCGCAGATAGGCCAGACAGAGCACCAGGATGATCAGCGAAAAGACCACGGAAATCGCAGCGGATTCGCCAAATCGGTGGAATTTGAAAGCGGTCTGGTAGGCCAGCGTCTGCACCACTTCGGTGGCGCGCAGGGGTCCGCCGCCGGTGGTGCCGAAGATGATGTCGAAGACCTTCAGCGTGTCGACGGTGCGGAAGATGATGACGGTGATCAGGACCGGCTTCAGCATCGGCAAGGTGATGAACCGGAAGGTCTGCCAGGCGCTTGCGCCTTCCAGGCGGGCGGCCTCGAAGGGCTCGGCGGGCAGGCCCTTGAGGGCCGAGGACAGGATGATGAAGGTGAAGGCGGTCTGCCACCAGGTGTCGATCATGATGATCGAGGGCATCGCCGTGGGCACGGTGCCAAGCCAGGCCGGGCCCGCAATGCCGATCAGCGACAGGCCGTAGTTGATGATCCCCTGGGTCGGGTCCAGCAGCACCTTCCAGACCAGCGACACCGCGATCCCCGACACCATCAGCGGCATCAGAAGGATGGTGCGGATCAGCCCGGCGCCGCGCGTCAACCCGTTGATCGCCAGCGCGAGGCCAAGGCCCAGAAGCGTCTCGATCACCACGGCGGAAACCGAGAACACCAGCGTGTTCAGGAAGGCGCCGCGGTACTGCGCCTTGGTCAGGACCGTGACGAAATTCTTCAAACCGACGAAGTTGCTGGTCTTGCCCCAGTTCCAGTCGGTGAAGGACAGGCAGATCGAATAGATCACCGGGTAGAATGTATTCAGCGCCAGCACCGTCAAAGCCGGAACCAGAAGCCAATAGGGACTGAAGGCCTTGCGTTGCATCGCACTTTCCTGCCTGAAACCACTTGGAACCCGGGCGGCAGCGGATGCGCCGCCCGGGCTCGACCCATTACTGGAAGGTGCCGGCAAGATCGTCCTGCAGGGCATTGGTCGCATCCTGCGGATCGGTGCCGCCGGCGATCTGCTGGATGGTGTCGACGATCTTCAGGACCACTTCGCTCCACCCCTCGCGGAAGACCGAGGTCGGGCGGGTGTGCTGCATCTGGGTCTGCACCGCCGCGATATAGTCAGGGTTCAGCGCGGCCTTGTAGCCGGCATCGGCCCAGGACGACAGGCGCGGCGCGCCGCCGGTCAGTTTGCCGAATTCGGTGGTCATCGCCTTGCCGGTCGCCCATTGCACGAACAGCCAGGCCGCATCCTTCTTGGTCGAGTTCTTCGGGATCGACAGGCCCCAGGCCCAGTGCCCGCTGTAGCCGATGTCGCCGGCCGAGGGCGGCAGGGGCGCATAGCCGACCTTGCCCGCCACTTTCGACGAGTCGGGCGATTCAAAGCTGGGCCCGAAGACCGAGGCATCGACGAAGAAGGCGGCATGGCCATCGGCGAAGAAGCGGCTGGCATCTTCCCAGCCATAGGACATGACGCTGGGCGGACCGGCCTTCAGAAGGCCCGCATAGTAGGACAGGCCCTTGGTGATCTTGGGGTCGTTGAAGCGCGGCTTCGCCCAGTCGCCATCGAACCAGACATTCTCCGGCAGCTTGACCGGCGCATCGCCCCAGGCGTCGAAGACGATCCCGGTCATCGTATCGACCAGCTCGGCCGACAGCTTGCCGCGCATCGTGGCGCCGAAATCCTGGCCGCCACCCGCCGCCGAAACCTTGGCGGCGGCGGTCATCAGATCGTCCATCGTGGCGGGAACCGTGCCGCCGAGGTACTTGGCCACCAGATCCTTGTTGTAAAACAGGATATAGGCCTCGAAAGAGATCGGGATCGCGTAAAGCTGGGCCGCCGGGTCACCGACGGGAAAGCTCGCCCCGGCGCGGAAGCCTGCCGGGAAATCTTCAAGGTCATAGCCCACGTCGGTCTTGGCGGCGTCGGCGATATAGGGGCTGAGCGGTTCCACCGCATCTGCGCCGTACTGTTCGAAGATCGCCGAATCCATCTGGATCATATAGGCATCGGCCACGGGTTCGGTCGAACGGACGGCCAGGTTCATCCGGTCGCTGTAAAGATCCTCGGCAAAGGCGCTGAGGTTGACCTTGATTCCCGTCGCGGCCTCGAACTCGGGCAGATGGGCGCGCAGACCGTTGGTCCAGGGGTTCTCGCTGACCATGACGGTGATGTCCTGACCAGATTGCGCTTTCCAATCAAAGGCAAAGGCGGGCGCCGCCAAAGTCGCCAGCGCCAAGGCCTGCGCCAGAAGTCTTCCATACTTTCGTGCGGTCATTTTTTGATCTTCTCCCCGGGCTGGTGTTCGTTGTTCACTTGTATTAACAAGCGCACATGCTAATGTCGAGTCAAGAGATTCGACAGCCTGGCCGGAGGATTTGGATGACCGAGAACAGTTTTCGCAGGATGGGGATCCGTCGCACCGGCGGCGCGCCGATGTATGCGCAGGTGTCCGACATCCTGGCCGCCGAAATCGAAAGCGGCGCGCGGCAGGAGGAAGGGCCACAACTCCCCTCCGAAAGCGCCTTGGCGCAGGAATTCAAGATCTCGCGCGTGACGGTGCGTCGCGCGCTGAAACGGCTGGAGGCGCGCGGGCTGATCTACAGCGAACAGGGCCGGGGCTATTTCAAGACGGCCAGTCGCATGGGCGGGGTCTCGGGCTTTCACAGCTTCACCCGCGAGGTTCAGAAGGCCGGCGACACGCCCGGCGCCGAAGTGCTGGAGGCCGGGATCGTGGATCACCTGCCGCCCGGGATGCAGGCGCATCTGAAGGTGCAGAACCCGGCCAATGTGGCGCTGTTTCACCTCAAGCGCATCCGCACCATCAACGGCAGCCCCGTGGCGCTGGAAGACGCCTATCTTCCGGTGAACATGTATCCCGGGATCGAGACGCTGAACCTCAGCGAAGGCTCTCTCTACAGCCAGATCGAGGCGCGCTGGGGCATCGTGCCGACCTGGACCGACGCGCTGTTCGAACCGGTCGCCGCATCGGAAGACCAGGCCAAGGCGCTGCAGATCCCGGTCGGAAGCCCGCTTCTGTCGGTCTGGCGCGTCACGATGACAGAACATGACCAGGTCATCGAATATGTGAAATCCACCTATCGCGGTGGGGATTTCATGCTGCATGTCAGCCGCTATCGCCTGTCGGATTGACGGATGCAGCAGGACCTTTTCATCGGCCTCGACATCGGCGGCGGCAGCACCAAGATCGGCCTGGTCACGGCCAATGGCACCATCCTGGCCCGCCAGCGTATTCCCGTGGTCGAGGGCGCCTCCTTTGACCAGATCCTCGCCGCCTATGGCGCCTCCATCGAGGCCCTGCTGGCCGGGGCCCAGATCGCCGGGATCGGCATCGGCTATCCGGGCCATCTTCTGCCTGACCTTGCCACGGGTGCGAACAGCAATGTGCCGGCCCTCGACGGGGGGCCGATCGTCGAAACTCTGGCCCGCCGCTTTGGCTGCAGGGTCCGGATGGTCAATGATGCCGATGCCGGTGCCATCGCCGAATACCGCTTCGGGGCGGGACAGGGTGTCCAGCGTCTGCTGTTGATCACGGTGGGCACGGGGATTGGCGTTTCGCTGGTCGTGGAGGGCGCGCCCTTCAACGCGGCCAACGGCACCCTGGGCGATGCGGGCCATGTCGTTCTGGTTCCGGAAAACCCGGTGCGCTGCCGCCAGGGCTGTCTTGGCTGCCTTGAATCCGTAGCCTCGGGCGACGCGATCGAGCGGCGGGCGCTCGATCTGTTCCCCAAGGCCACCGAAGGCACGGCAACCGCCTCGCTGGTCCGCGCCGCCATCGCGGGGCAGCCCGCGGCCACCGCGATCATCACCGAGGCCGGCCGCTGGATCGGCATGGCCGCCGCCACTTGGTGCAACATCTTCGCGCCGGACCGCATCCTGATTGGCGGCGGCATCAGCGCGGTCGGCGCGGGTCTCGTCACCGCCATCCGCGACGAAGCGCAGCGCCGCGCCATGCCCTACAACCTCCGCCACACCGATTTCGCCCTTGCCGGGCTTGGCAACGATGCCGGGATCATCGGCGCGGCGACCGTGGTCATGTTCTGACCTTATCCCACCCGACCGGCCCCGCGCGGGCCCAGGTTCTGACTTTGGAGTTATCATGACCGCCGCCAAGAATTTCCTCGCCGATATCCGCGAACAACCCGACGCCATCCGCCGCGCCTGGGCCGGGGTGACCCCAAGCCATCTGGCGCAGATCGCCGGTTGGCGGGCGGCGATGGCCGAGGGCCACATCCGCCACGTCATCCTGACCGGCATGGGCGGCTCTTATTTCAGCGCCTATGGCAGCTGGCAGCGTCTTGCGGCACGGCTGCCCGTCCCCGTCTCGCTCTGGGATTCGTCGGAGCTGATCCAGCAGGCCCCGGGCCTGATCCGTGGCGACACGCTGGTGATTGCCATCTCGCAATCGGGCGAAAGCGTTGAATTGCGGCGCCTGACCGAGGGTTCGGTGCGGCCTTACGGTGTTATCACCATCACCAACGGCGCCAGAAACACGCTGTCCGCTTGGGCGGATTGCGCCGTGGCGACCGAGGCCGGCAAAGAGGACGCCGTCTCGACCAAGACCTATGTCGCGGGATTCATTGCCCTGCTGGCGGTGGAGCAGGCCATTCTGGGCAGCACGGACCTTACCACGGAGATGATCGCAGCGCTGGCCGACACCGCCGCCGCGCATCTGGAGCGATTTGAACGAGGCGCCGAGGCCGCGATGGCCTTCCTTGGCCCGAAAAGCCCCTTCACCTACATCGCCCGTGGCGCAAGCTTCTCCAGCGCGGGCATGGCGGCCCTGATGACGGTGGAGGCGACGAAGTTGGACTCCACCGCCCTGACCGGCGGCCAGTTCCGTCATGGCCCGCTGGAGCTGGTGCGCGAGGGCTTCCGGGCGATCCTGTTCCTCGGCCACGGGGCCGAACGCGACTTGAACGAGGTCACCGCCCTCGACATCGCCCGTCTCGGCGGGCGCTGCCTGGTTCTTGCCGCGAGCCCACCCGCCAGTCTGCGCCGCGACGGGATCGAGATCCTGGAATTGCCGGACCTGGCCCCTGCCCTCTTGCCCGCGGTCGAGATCATCCCGCTGCAGTTCCTGATGGTCCCCCTCGCCCTTGCGCGCGGCTTCACCCCGGCGGTCTTCCTCAACGGTTCCAAGGTCACGCTGGTCGAGTGACCCGCCTTGCCCCCTCTCAAGACAGGACTGCGTCCATGACCGCCAAGACCCCTGAATTCGACTATGTGATCATCGGCGCCGGATCGGCCGGCTGCGTGCTGGCCAATCGCCTGACCGAAGACCCCGCCGTTTCGGTCTGCCTGCTGGAGGCCGGCCCCTCGGACCGCAGCCTCTTCATCCAGATGCCCGCCGCCCTGACCTTTCTTCTGGAAAGCGACACCTACAACTGGAAGTTCGAAAGCGAGCCGGAACCGGCGCTGCATGGCCGCGTGCTGGGGCAGGCGCGCGGGCGCGGCCTTGGCGGCTCCTCCTCGATCAACGGGATGGTCTATGTGCGTGGGAATCCCAAGGATTACGACCAATGGGCCAGCCTTGGCGTCGATGGCTGGAGCTTTCAGGACTGCCTGCCCTACTTCCGCAAGATGGAGAGTTTCGAAGGCGGGCGCGACCCGAAGCGGGGCGGCGATGGCCCTCTCGCTGTGACACGCAGCGCCGCCCGGCATGCCTTTTATGACGCCTTCCAGCTTGCGGGTGACCAATATGGCCTGCCTGCCGCGGGCGATTACAACAGCGGCGATCAGGAAGGCGTCCATGTCACGCAAGCGACCATCCGCGATGGCAAGCGCTGTTCGGCCGCGGTGGCCTATCTGCACCCGGCCATGGCGCGGCCCAACCTGACGGTGCGGACCGGCTGTCTGGTCGAGAAGATCGTCTTTGCCGGCACCACCGCGCAGGGTGTGGCCTATCGCCGCCGCGGTCAGGCGGAAACCGTCATGGCCGGGCGCGAGGTGATCCTGTCCGCCGGCACCATCGGCTCGCCCCATATCCTGATGCTTTCAGGCGTGGGAGAGGCCGCGCACCTCAAGACCCACGGCATTCCGCTGGTGTCCGATCTGCCCGGCGTGGGCCAGGGCCTGCAAGACCATGTCGTGGCCTCCTTGCGGTTCGGGTCCAACGGGGCCGATGCGATCAACCGCAAGCTCAACAGTTTTGCCGGGCGGGCCAGGTTGGGGCTGGAATGGCTGCTCTTCAAGACAGGCCTTGGCGCCACCAGCTTCTTCGAGGTCGGCGCCTTCTTTGACGGCGGCAGCGGCACCGATTACTTCAACCTGCAGCACGAATTCCTGCCCTTCCTGGCCGACTTTCAGTCCGGCAAGGTCGTGCTGGGCGACGGGTTCCAATATTTCACCAGCCAGATGCGTCCCTTCAGCCGCGGGTCGATCCGGCTGAAATCGGGCAATCCGGCCGACAAACCCGCGCTGAGCTTCAACTATTTCGAAGATCGCCGCGACATGGTCGAGATGATCGATGGGGTGCGCAAAACGCTGGAGATGGCGGCGCAACCGGCATGGGGCAAATATTCGACCGGCGTGCTGGACCCCGTGCACCGCAAATCCACCGATGCGGAGATCGAGGCCTTCATCCGCGACATTGCCAACACCGAACACCACCCGGTCGGCACCTGCCGGATGGGCAGGGATGCAGGTGCCGTGACCGATGCGGCAGGAAAGGTGCACGGGCTCGAACATTTGCGCATCGTCGATGGGTCGATCCTGCCCAAGATCCCGTCGGCAAACGTGAACGCCCCGATCATCATGGTGGCCGAGAAGATCGCCGACGCCATCACGCGGGGGGCCGGAGCGTTCCAGCGGTAATGCAGGGCGATCAGAGGCCTTGGCCCTGACTGGTGCCGCCCCCCGGCCTCCTGCTCCTGCAAGATGCTGGGAATCTGCTCTTTCGTGACCTTCGTTCACTTCCTCATCCGGTCCCCTCTTTGGACCAGACTCCACCATCGGGCGGAGGAAGCACCGGGCGTCACAGCGATCAGCAAGTGCTGCCGAATTTCCGGATCAGGATCTCCAGCCGCTCCTGCGCCTGGTCGGAGGGGATGCGTTTGGACTGTGTGAGGGTGACCAGCCCGTGCAGGGCGCTCCACAGCACTTCCGCCGAAAGCACGGGGGTCGCCTGATCCGGGCCAAGCGCTGCCACCAGCGCGGCGAAGGCCGCGCGAAGCGCCTGAAGGGTCTGCGCGCTGGCAAACAGAAGGTCCGTCGGCAAGACGAACATCGCCTCGTAGACGACCGGTTGCGCCTCGGCGAAGTGAAGATAGGCGGCACAGGCGGCGGACAGGGCATTCTCGCCACCCGCCGCCTTCTTCAGGTCGCGCGCAAGCTCGTCGAACCCACGCATGGCGACGGCGGCCATGATCTCGGCCTTGCCCTTGAAATGGCTGTAGAGGACGGGCTGGCTGTATTCGATCAGTGCGGCGAGGCGACGGGTCGTCACGGCATCCCAGCCTTCCGCCGCGGCCAGTTCAAGCGCGGTGTTCAGGATGAGTTCATAGCGCTCCGTGCGCTGGCGTTCTTTGCGGTCTGTGATCGACATGCCCACACTTCTACCGACGTATTATTTCCTGTCAACGCTAGAATCCCGCTTGACGGCTAAATATAGCAACGCTAGAAAAATTGTAGATGATAGGAGCAAGCCACCATGATCCACTCCCACCTGCTGATTCAGATCGGTTACGCGCTGTCCGGCGTGATCGCCGCCGCGATCATCTTTCTCGGCTCCCGCTTCTGGCTGTCGCCGGGCGGGGCATCGTCCGAATTCGGCATCGCCGCCTCTCCGCCGCCGTCTTCCGGCTTCGACGCCTGGCTTTCGGTGAAGGGAACCCGCGACATCGTGTCGGGGATCGTTGTCATTCTGCTCATGCTGAACGGAACACCGCAAATCCTGGGCGAATTCATGCTTGCGGCCAGCCTCATCGCCTTTGGTGACATGATCACCGTGCTTCGGTCGAACGGAAGCCGGGGCCTCGCCTATGGCATGCACGGCCTCACCGGGCTGGTCATCGTCGCCGTCGGCCTCTGCCTCATCCTCGGCGCCAATTAGATGCCGGTCTCATCCCTCACCCTTGAAAGGGGCGCTTCATGACCACCTTTGCCCATGCCGATCTGGAAAAGCTCGGCCATCTCTTCGCCGAAATCATGTCCGGCCACGATGTCTCGCGCTTCGACGAGATCAAGTCGCCCGCTTACGTGAACCACAACGCCTTTGCCGCGCCGGGCCTTGAAGGGTCGAAACAGGTCCTCGGGGCCATCATCGCGGCCGTGCCGGACCTGAAGGTGACGGCAGAGGCCGTGTTCGTCGCGGAGGGCGGCACCCACGTGATCGGACGCTACCGCTACGAGGGCACCCATACCGGCACCTTCATGGGCTATTCGGGCACGAACAATCCCTTCCTCATGCGCTCGATCGACATCTGGCGGGTCGAGGACGGAAAGTTCGTCGAGCATTGGGACGAGCTCAACACGCTCGACGTCTTCATCCAGATCGGTGCCGTCTCGCCGCCGCGCCAGCCATCCTGATGCCTCTGGCACCCGGGTGCGACCGGGAAAGCCAGCCCCATCCCCCTGAAAGGAGGCCCGATGCGAACCTATGAAATGCGTGTCTACGCGTTGCGCAGCAAGGAAGCGCTCGATTTCTATGCCGCGACCGTCTATCCGCGCCACCTCGAGAATTTCGGCCAGTTCGGCGTCGAGGCGCACGGCTTGTGGACCCAAAAGGACGACCCGAAGCTGCGGATATTCGTCCTCGTGTCCTACGACGAGGGCGCCGATCCCCGGGAGGTCGCGCAGCGCTACATCGATAGTCCAGAGGCCGCAGCGGACGCCAAAGGCTTCGATGTCGCCGACATCCTCGAGGTCGACTCGACGATCCTTATCCCCTCCGCGCGCTCTCCGCTGAACTGAGCCGACGCGGCCGAAAGGTCACCCAGCGAAGGGGGCTGGTCGAAAGCACTTGACCAGACCCCGCCGAGGCCGCGGAAACGACCGGATGCCGAACGCCGGCCGGGGTCTGGGCTTCGCTGTCACTCGTCATTTTCATCCGAACGTTCTCATGCATCTTGCCGAGGAGGTTCTCCTGCCGAGGCCCGTTAATTTGTGAAGGATTACCCAAGCACGATCACGCCGCTCTCGGATGTTGCCCTTGAGCTCTCTTGCAGCTTACCCAGCCCGCCGGACGCGGCTTCGAAGTCTATGTGCAAAGCACGGCGACGACGCGCGAATTCAACTGTCGTTTCGGATCGAACGGGAAGCTGCTTGGAATTGATTGAGCGGAGTGGCCCGATCACCCGGCAGATTTCTCCAAGCTGATGGTGACTGCCCAAGCATCGTTCATTGGACAGGGCACCTGTGCAGACATGCAAGAAAGCCGACAGGGAGAGACCAGAAATGAAGCCAGCGTTCACTCGCCTGGGAACGAGATGGACGGCAAAGAGGTCCACAGTGACGTTCTGAAGGACCTCAGAGTCCGGCTGAACGACGAACTGGCCCGGATATCCGTCGACAACTTCCTTGTGTGCCAGAAGCGCCGTACGGTCGAGAAGTTCCAGAAGCGTGAGCCATGGCACAGGCTCGAAATTGATGGCAGTCCGACGCGACGTTCGCCCGATATTCCAACCGGATCAGGAAGGTCGCGTCTGATCTGGAACCGCGCGCCAACATCCCGATGCTCAAGCACCCGTTGCTCCTGATCCTCGGAGTGCAAACCGACGAATTATGGCAGGATGTCACGCTGCAGGACATCGAGCGCCTCCGCCGTGCTTTGCTCGAACTGGTCAAGTTGATCGAGCCCATCGCACGCAAGATCGTCCACACCGATTTCACCGACGAGAAGTGCGCTGGCACCGAGATCGTCATCGGCGCCGTCGCCCCCGGCATGGATAAGCTGCGCTTCACGATGAAGGCCCGCCGCTTACTCGAAAAGCACAAACACCTCATCGCCCTCCAGAAACTGCGCCGGGCAGAAGAGCTCACCCCAACTGATCTCACCGAACTGGAGAAGATGTTCCTCACTCAGGGCGTGCCAGTTGCGGATGGCGCTAGGAGATCACCCGGGGATACGAAGAGGTGAGCATGGAAATGTCGAATGATATCAAGCTCAAGGCGATGGCTGAGAGTCGCGCCAAGTCCACTTTGAATTTCCGGGTGTGGTTTCAGGGGCAGATTTCGCAATCCACCGAATTACCCAATGACTTTAAAGGATGATGGCGGAGGGAACGCGACTGCGATCGAACCTTCTCTGCCACGTAAGCTATTGAAACTACTATAATGTCAAAAATTCGAATTGGTATTCGGTGGAAAAGCGACCGGTATCCAACTTGTGCGGTTTCGACTTCCTTCCTGGTCAGCGGCCCGCCAAGGGTAGGGCTGCCGGCCGTTGAGCTTCACGAAAACCTCGTCCAGATGCCACCGCCAGCGGCTCGGCCGCGTGCTCGAAATCCGCCATATCCGGATTTCCGCAGCGAACAGCGGGCCGAACCTGTTCCACCAGAACCGCACCGCTTCGTGGCTGATCTCGATACCACGCTCGGGCAGCAGATCCTCGACATTCCGCAGCGAAAGCGGGTATCGAACATACATCATAACCGCCAGGCGGATGATTTCGGGTGCCGTCTTGAAGTACCGGATCGGGCTACGTTTGATCATCACTCGAGGCTAGGCGACCGCTCCGCCCGCCTCAACAGATCTTCCTCTGACACTGCCTTCAGGCAACGTCTTGGAGGGGTCAAGGAGGACGCTTTGGTCATGTTCGAAGCCAAGCGGAAGGCTTGCTCATCAGATGCTTTGCTTTGAGCCGCTTTCCTTTGATCAAGCCGCCGTCCCTACTTGCGTGACACCAGTTCGGCCCAGCGGTTGAGCCAGGCGAGCCCGGCCAGTGACATACCGAGGCCAAGAAAGCTGAACACCCGCGTCAGGCCGCTCAGCCCGGCGGCGTCAATCAGGAACACCTTGGCGACGGTGACGGCAATGACCGCCATGCCGACACGGCGCAGCAGCACCGACCGGCGCGCAATTGCCTGATACAGAAGGCCCGCCCCGAGCAGAGTCAGCGCCACGGTATAGCTGTAAAGTTCGTTCTGGCGCACACCCGGTCCACCCAGAAAATCGCCTTGCCAGAAGCGCCTGATCTCCAGCCCGGCATACAGCGCGAGCAAGGCCGACCCCACGCCCATCACGGCGAAGATAACCTTGGAGGGCAGCCCCAGCCTGCGCGCGGCAAAAAGCAGGATCAGGCCCGGCATGGCATAAGCCAGCGCGAGGGTGTCCAGCAGGATCGGCCCGATCACCACGATCTGAGGCTGATCATAAGGCGACGCGAAAAGCGGGTTCAGGGGACCAACCGCAGCCAACAGCCCGGCGGTTGCGGCAAGTCCGGCAACGCCGGCGATGATCAGGCGCAGCTTGCGCATCGGCCCGCCCAGCCGCGCTCGGTAAAGCTGAACCAGCGTCATCGAGAGCCATGGCAAGGCATGCAAGGTTGCCGAATAGCTGCTCTGCGTCGTGAAATCGCCATCCGGCCCGACCAGCCAGCGCCCAATCAGCACGTTGAACAGGACCGCCACCAGCGCCAATGCCGCACTTTCCAGCACGCCCTTGGTCATGGGTCGCGGCAGAGCGGCGAGCAGGATAACAGCCACAATTTCGGCCGCGACCGCTCCAGCAAACGCCAGCAGGACCGACAGCAGAGGCGCGGTCAGGGCCCAGTCGATGCCGGGGTCAACCACCAACCGGTATCCCAGAACCAGAACCGCAATCTGGATGAAGAGCCCCATCTCACGCAGCGTAAAGCGTTGGTCAAGCGCCGCTGCCGCCACGACCAGCACGGCCAAGGCAAGGGTCAGAGCTGTGGCACTGGTCAGGACGAACAGCGACAAGGCGATCAGCGACAGAGCCGACAACGTGGCATAGGCGGCCCGGCAGTGGTCGACACCATCTTTGCGGGCAAAACGCTCGGCCAGACCCACCATCCCGGCCGCCACCAGCATCGCGTGGACCGACCACCCCCAAGTGCCCAAGACCCCGGCGGGTTGCCAAAACAATTCCAGCACCGCCACGACAACCGGCGCCACCAGAACCGCCGCGAGTGCGTGCAGCAAGGCCGCCCTCCCGCCCCGCAAGGCGCGCACCGCAAAAGCCGCCGAAACCGCACTTGCCATCAAGCCAATCCAGGTCACCGTCATCGGAGGGCCACTCTCGGGCAGACGCAGGATGATTGCCTGAGCCAGAAAGCCTTGCGACATCGGCCAGTATTGCGTCACGTCATAGACCAGACGCACCGCGATCGCCGCAGCGGGCAGCAGCGCCAGATCGGTCAGACCCTCGGCCCGGTCGGCCCAGATCAAGAGCAAAAGCGCCAGCACCGTCAGCGCGACAAAGGCGCCAAAGCCAAGCGCCGCCGTCTCCCCCGGCAGCATCAGCAAGGCCAGGCTCGACACCAGAACTGAACCTGCGGCCAGACGGGTCGGAAACACAGGCCAGCCAGAGGCGCCCTTGTCCAGCAGGGCGCCGAGCACCGACGGGCCGGGGTGTTCGGGGATCAGGCTCAGCAGCGGAAGCGCGATAGCGGCCAGCGCCAGCACCACCAGATGGATCTGCCAGCCCAGCTCTCCCGCGCCGAAGTTCAGCATCGCGTATCCGCCCGCATAGCCCAGAACCAGCGCCATGACCGAAACCCAGGCCCAGCGGCGCACCGCATCCACCGCAAGCCCGGTGGCCGCAACCAACCCGTAATAGGCGTAAAGCAAAGGCGTTGCCGAACTGTCCGACCCGACGAGAAAAGGCGCCGCTGCAGCGCCGAACAGGCCCACAGCCACCAGAAGCGGGCCATAGAACCAGCCGAGCCCGACGCCAATCAGCGCCGTCGCTATGTGCAGAACCAGCGCCGCAGTCGGGCCGATCAGATCGTACAACTGTCGCGCCGCAACCGTGGCGGCAAAGATCACAACCAGCCCGGCCCCGGCAAAGACCGACGGCAGATTGGCGGTCGCACTCCCCTCGCCGTCGCCCCCGTGCCGACGCATCCATTCTCCGGCGGCGATCAGTGCGGCCCCGAACAGAATCGCGGCCATGACGCGGGCTGCGGGCGGCAACAACCCGTTCTGCACACCGTATTGCACCAAAAATACCCCGGCCAGCGCCAGAGAGGCTGCTGAAATTGCATAGACCCAGTTGCGTCGCAGCCAGACGCCAAGGGCCGAGACCCGGTCCGCCCGCATCACGATCGGGCGGTTCTGGTCAAGTGACGCGGGCTTTTCCTGCTCGGCGGATTCAGGCGCTGGGTCTGGCAAAATCCCTGGTGGCGCAACCTCTGCAGGCATTGGCACAGGTTGAACGGTTGCAGGCTGAACGGGCATGGGCCGGAGGAGTGCGTCCTGCGCCGGACTGACAGATGACACAGGTTGCAGCGCGGCCGTAGCCCTCATTTCGGCGATGAGATGTTCCATCCGCAGAACGCGGTTTCGCAGGGCCACATGGGCGACGACCAGTACGATCAGACCCACGGGTATCGCGAGCGCGACAAGCCCCAGCAGCACCAGAACGTCGTCCATCCCCGAACCTCATCCCACGCGGCCTTGTCCCGGCCGTCAGCATTACGATAGACAAACGCCCCTGTTTCTCAAAGGAATAAAGCTGGTACAGCGATTGACCGCCCCAGTCGGTGTACTGGCCGGCTCGGCTAGATCGGCCCGCATCTGCCCGTTCCCGGGAAACGACGTGGCAGGGGTTGCGGCGTCGGGCCTTCCTTCGGACCAATGGCAGTCAGGCCCTCCATCCCGAAACCAGCGGCGCAGGACGCTCTCCGCCACGTCGAGGTCTCGGGCCGCTTGCGCCACCGCAACTCCCCGATCCGTCACCAGCCTTACGGCCTCGATCATGAACTCACGGCTGAACTTCCGTCTCGTCATATCTGCTCTCCAGTTCCTTGATCACGATCTTATCTTCGTGTCCACGAAACCGGCAGCAGGCCAGGATGCCAGATTTGAATTAGTGTGCTTCCAGCTCGAAGCAGACCGCCAGCTCTCTTTGAGAATAGCGACGCCGCTTTTCCAGAAACAGCCATTCCGGAATGTGACATCGAGAACAATCCCAAAGTCACGGTTGGGCACGAAATTGGAACCACCCGGAGAAATTCTGCTCGTTTTACAAAGGAGAAGGTAGCGGTGCCTGTGACGATGGACGACGGAATCAAACGGTGGACGGCAAAGCGGAAGACGGGTTGCGTCTCGCCCCGAGGCTTGAGCCTCGCGCGCCCCCCTTACCCATGTTCGGGATCCAGTCCGCTTGGTAAGGAAATGGTCCAAGCCTCGCCTGGCTTTAGCGTCCGAAATCGTGCGCAATCGATGTTGCGCCGGTGAAGTTCTTGCGCTTAGACACTGCGGATCGGGCGTCAGGCATGGGTTTCGTCCTCGCAACGGCCGGGCGTTCAGCACGCGTCGTAAATCGTTGCTCCACAGCCGTCCTGACGCAGAGGTAGCCCCTTGGCGCTCTCCATTCCAAGATTTTTTCGCATCAGCCTTTTCAAAATCGCCCGTGACGGCCTCAGCTAGGACCGCCTGGGCTCGGGCCTGTCAAATCTCGCCGGCCATCGGTCACGCGACATGATCTGTGAAGCCGATCGCGGTGGCCGCTCATCCGGCCAGACTGCGCGCACACGCAAAAATTCCTGCGACTGGAGGCCTCTGGCCCGCACACTTGAGACGACGACTGACGAAGCTGCCGACCGCTTGATCAGGTTTCTGACATTCGACACCTGCCACTTCCCCCCGCGCCGCGTCCTCATCCCCCGCCGGTTTAGTTCCGCAGCCATCGCGCGCAATGTGGTGTGCCCCTGTGCCCGGATATCCGCCAACACCGACTCCAGCCCCTCCGCAAACAGATCCGCGTTGGCGGTGACGGCCCTCCTGAGGGCCACAGCGCCCTTCCCGGCGTGTCGGAGCGCCTCCGCCCCGTTGGGGTTGCCGAGCCTCACCCCGCGCGCCTTGGCGACGGCCAGGGCCCCCTTGGTGCGACGGGATGTCGCCTCGCGTTCGGCTTGGGCAACCAGGGACATGATGCCCACGGTAAGATCGTTGGCTTCCGGCATGTCGACGGCGTGCGCATCGGATGTCGATTTCGGCCCAAAGCTGCCCTTCGGGATATCCGCACACCCGCAGCTGGCTTCCGGAAAGCCGCCGTTCAAACGAGGTGTGGTCAAATCCGTCGAGCCGGGTCTACAGTCCAAGCAATTGCCATGCTTTGGGCTGAAGGGCCCCGCCTCCCCTCGATGAAACGATCCTGTTTTCGGGTTCCCCGCATTCGGTGCAGAACCCCATAAGCGGATCGGCTTCGCACCTGCACAAGATCTGCGCAGTCTCCCCGCGGCTTCTGCACGCCGACTGTCCGAGTGTGTCGGAAGACACAATGCGGAGCCATGAAATGACCCAACCCCCTCTAATCTCGGGCCTGCCGAGCTCACTTGCGCGCGACGGATGGTGGCTCGATGATCCCTTGACTTCTAAGCCCGAGCCGCCTGCACCGTCCGCGATGGGAGGTCTTCCGCGTCGGGCTGGGCTGGTGGTGCTTGTCGCTTTGGCCGATCTGCTGTTTTGGCATCACGCCCCCGGCTTGTCGCTGGCGATTTTTGCAGTGGCGATCTTCGCTGTCGCGGCCTTTCAAGATCGCCCTCACCCGCTCGGTTGGAAGCCCATGCTCCTGTTGGTCCTGGCGGTCACACCGGTGGTTGAGCATCTGCAGGCACTGTCGGCTGCCTTTCTTGCGGTCGGTTTGGCCGGAGCCCTGATCTGGCTCCGCAACCCCAAAGCCGCTTTGCCGGACATCGTCCCCTTGGCTCCGGCCTTGCTGAGGGCCTTGCCCGTCCGCTGGTTCCGAGGGCTGCCCCTTCGCAGAGCGACCTTGGCCAGGATCGTCGCCGCCCCCCGGACCAACGGTTGCTTGCGCCGGATGGTGCGGGACTGGGCCTTTCCCTTGGGTGGCGTTCTTGTGATTGCCGGGCTTCTGATGCAAGCGAACCCGGTTCTGGCGGAGATCCTGCGGATCGACCTCGACCTTTGGGCCTTGCTGAACCGCGGGTTGTTCTGGACCGCCGCGGCCGTATTCCTCAGCGCTCTGCTTGCCCGGAAGCAGCCCGATCCGATCGCCCTGCCCCATATTCCTGCCCTGTCCGGCAGGTGGTTCGGGCTCAATGCCAGTTCCGTGCTGCGGGCCCTTGGAGTGTTCAACCTGTTGATCGCGGTGCAAACAACGACCGACCTGACGATCCTGGCCTTTGGCGCAAGACTGCCCGAGGGGATGAGCCTGGCGGAATATGCCCATCGCGGGGCCTATCCGCTCTTGGCAACGGCGCTCCTTGCCGGCGCCTTTGCCCTAGCCGCCCGGCCCTTTCTGGGCGAGCGGCGGGCTATCCGACCGCTCTTGCTGGTCTGGCTGGTGCAGAATGTGATCTTGTGCGCCGCGGCGATGATGCGGCTGGACCACTACATCGATGCCTTCGGACTGACCTATCTGCGGCTTTACGCGCTGATCTGGATGGGACTCGTGACGGTCGGCCTGGGACTGGTTGCGTGTCAGGTCTTTCTGAGGCGGAAGAACTCGTGGCTTGTCCTTCGCTTTGTGGCTCTGGGCCTCGGCACCCTTTACGTCAGCGCCTTCATCAATTTCGCGCAGATCATCGCGGTGCAGAACCTGGACCAAGCCAATGCCGACATCGGTTACATCTGCGACCTCGGGCCCCTGGCGCATGGCGCCCTGGAGCCGAGCTCCACCGCCTCATGGGTGCTATCGGTCAAAGACCCGCAACACTGCACCATCCTTGAAGCCCCGATTGTCGAAGACTGGCGGGATTGGGGCTTTCGCTCCTGGCGCGTCGCCCACTACAGTGCAGCCAAGGTCGAAGGGGAGGGACGGGTTCCAGTGGAGCGGGGACAATGAAGATCCTGATCGTCGATGACGATCCGCGCCTGCGTGAACTGGTGCGGATCGCGATGGAGCGGGCGGGCTTTGCCACATTGACCGCCGCCGATGGCCGCGCTGCGCTGATCCATGCCAGCCGTGAGACACCCGATCTGATCGTGCTGGATGTCGGCCTGCCCGAGATGGACGGTTTCGAGGTCTGCCGCCGGATTCGGTCGGGCTCCGAGGTGCCGATCCTGTTTCTGACCGCCCGCGATGACGAGATCGACCGGATTGTCGGGCTGGAATTGGGCGCGGATGACTATGTGACGAAACCCTTTTCACCGCGCGAATTGATCGCCCGCGTTCGGGCCATCCTCAAGCGCGCCGGGAGGGGCCCGCTGGCGGAAACCCTGTCGCGGGGGCGGGTTGAGTTGGATTTACGGGCCAGATCTTGTCGGGTGGACGGCGCCGAGGTCGCGCTGACCGCGACCGAATTCGACATATTGGCGCGGCTGATGGCCGAGCCTGACAGACTGGCGGCGCGCCCTGCCTTGTTGGCAGCACTTTGGGGGGCCAAGAGTCCCGTATCCAACCGCACCTTCGACAGTCATCTGCGCAACCTGCGCCGCAAACTGACCGAAGCCGGCTGCGACGGGGTGATTGAGACGGTCCATGGCCAAGGGATGAGACTGGGGGCCTGCCTTTGACGCGTCGCTGGCGGCCCTCGTTGGCTTTCGTCTTGGGCGGGGCACTGGCGGCAACCCTTAGCATGTCATTTGCGGGCCTTGTGGCATTGCGCTATCTCGGCCCGGTCTTTGGCTTTCGCGTTTCGGCCGTGGCCTTGGCGCTGACGATCACCGCCGCCACGGCGGGCCTGGGATGGCTGTTGTTGCGGCTGCTGTTGCGGCCGATCCGGGCGCTGGAGAACTATGCGCGCGCCCAGGAAAGCGGTAGGTCGGCCGCTTTGCCGCTGCATTTCGGTACGCGTGATACGGCGGCGACGGCGGTTCGCGTGGTCGCCATGGCAGAGACGCTCCGCGACCGTGAGGCGACGATCCGTACCTTTACCGACCATGTCACGCATGAACTGAAGACGCCCGTTGCGGCGATAAGGGCCGCAGCGGAGTTGCTGGAGGACGGCGGAGTGCAGTCGCCCGAGGACGCTCTTCTCTTAGCTGGGATCGACGGGGCCTGCGCGCAGATTGAGGCGCAACTCTCCGCCCTGCGCCGCGCCGCACAGGCCCGCGAGGTCCGCCACCTGGGCCACGTGCCGCTTCGCGACCTGCTGCCCGGATTGCGCGCCGATTTCCCGGGCCTTGGCCTGTCTGCGCAAAACGAGAGCCTGCTCCTGCCGATCGCTCCAGAGGGCATGATCATCGTGCTGGGTCAGATGCTGCGCAACGCTGTCGAACACGGCGCCAGACAGGTCGCGCTTGAAGCCGAGATGACCGCTTCGGGCCCCATTCTCGACATCTGCGACGACGGAGCCGGTATCTCGACTGGCAACGAGACACGGATTTTCGAGCCCTTCTTTACCACGCGCCGCGACCTTGGCGGCACAGGAATGGGGCTTGCCATCGTGCGCAACCTGCTGACTGCGCACAGGGCGAGGATCATCCTCTGCAAAGGAAGCCCGACCAGGTTTCGTATCCTCTTTAAGAGGGTAGAGACGGTCTAGGAGAGCCCTGGTCAGGTCCTGAACATCCACGAGAGCGGCCCATTGCCGACCGTCGGCGGCCGTGGCAAGGCGCATTGTGGCTTTTCCGTACCAGCCATTCTCGCCAGCCGCAGCATTTTCAGTTGGACAATGCCGCCGATGCTGACGTGTCGCTCAACCGTGCAAGCCGTCAGGCTCGAAGCGGGCGCGATCACACCTACCGGAGCATCAAACAGGACCGAAGGTGCTTTGCCGACTACTGGCCCGAAACATCGAAAAAAGACCGGTGCCAAGACCTCGGCCGTTGCCTGCTTTGGCTTCGTCCAAATATCACATGCTATGGTTCATTGTCGGATCGCCAGATGGACTGGCGGTCCGACGGATTTCTTCCATCTCAACCAACTTCACACGCTTTCAGCCGACCTTGATCAAGTTCTGGAAAATCAGGGCATTTCTGGCTTGGATCAGGCGCCCGCCTTCCGCAATCTTGCCCAATTCGATCGGTGCGTAGCCAAGGTCGGAGACCAGTTTGGCGACCAAAGCGCTGGAGGCCTCGTCGTCGCTCGACACGAACACGACGCGGCGGCCATCCGGAATGGCGACCGGGGCTACAAGTCCCTTCATCGGCAACTGGTTGAACGCTTTGACGAGATTTGCGCCGGGGACCCGATCTGCATTGACCTCGGACGACAAGCGGCCCTGAAGTTCGCGCTCCTGCACGTCGAGCGGCAGAAAGGCAGCGTTGGTGACGTCGATCACGATCTTGCCGGTCCAGTCCGACCGCGTGGCGGCAACATCCTTGAAGTTGAGGAAAGGGACGGCAAAGAAGATCACGTCGGCCTCGAGAGCCGCGTCCAGCGTGGCTGCCGTCACACTCTGGCCAAGCGATGCGATCAGGGGCTCGATCGTGGCCGGGCCGCGGGTGTTGGCAATAGCGACGTCGATGCCGGCGCGCGAGAATATCCCGGCGAGGGTCAGACCGACGTTGCCGGTGCCGATGATGCTGTAGGTCATGGTCATTTTCCTTTTGGTTGCGCCACCGCTGTGGGTTGGCTGTTGGAGGCGAAGGTCCCGCGCGCAAAGTCCCGGCGGGCCTGACGTATTTCTTCGGTGGTGTTCATCACGAAGGGGCCGCCGAAGACGACGGGCTCTTGCAGGGGTCTTCCTGCAAAGAGGAGAAGCCTCACGGGCGTATCGTCCGTGCGCAGTGTCAATTCTGTCGGCTCCGACCGGTTCGGGCGTGTAAGCCAGGCGATTTGCCCGGCACTGACGCGGCTTTCACCCGGTCCGACCAGGACGCTGCCTTCCAGGAGGAAAAGGAAGGCGTTGTCTTCTCCGGCAAGGTCGATCGACGTAGCGTCGCGCGGACCCAGATCGACCTTAAGCATAGTCACCGGGACATGGTTCAGCGTAGGGGCCGAAATCCCATGACTTTGCCCCGAGAAGATGGCGATACGGGTGCCACCCCGCTCCCACAGAGGCCGGTCCACCGCACGCAGATGCTGATACCGTGGTTCGGTCATCTTGGCGGCGGCGGGCAGGTTGATCCAGAGTTGCAGCGTGTGTGCAATCGTGCCGGGAGGCGCGCTTTCTTCGTGCAGAACGCCACGCCCTGCAGTCATCCACTGTGCATCACCAGGCCCTAACCAGCCGAGGTGACCGGCCGAGTCCTGATGATCGACCACCCCCTCGATGACGTAGGTCAAGGTTTCCATGCCCCGATGTGGATGAACGGAATAGGCACCATGCGGCATCCAGTCTTCGCCCATCAGCAGGAAGGGGTCGCTGAAGGCAGGATCGTCGCTGCCGATCAGGCGCCTTACCCGATGGCCTGAAACGAAGCCCGGTGTGGTTTCAGGATCGTCTATCCGGGCAACACCGCGTTGGGTGCTTAGTGGTTGAGAAGTCATGGTGCCGTTCCCGGGATCACATCGCTGCGGCACTGGCTGGCGCGCGAGTGGCGGCAGCTTCGACCGTGGCACCCAAGGCCTCGACCGCGGTTTCGCCGACGCCGCCCGCGACGCTGCGGCCGGCCAGCGTGATGTTGACGTCCGAAATCCCGATCCACCCCAGCACCTGGGTCAGATACCCGCTGGCAAGGTTGTAGCCCGCGACCGGCGAGCCTGGCGTGAAATCACCGCCGGTGGCCAGGATGATGTCGGCGCGCTTGCCGGACAGAAGGCCCTTGTTGTCGGTGCCCACCGTCACCCCGACCCGCACGATCTGGTCGATCCAGGCCTTGAGCGCTGCCGGGATCGAGAAGTTGAACATCGGCGTCGCGATCAGCAGGTGGTCGGCGGACTTCAGTTCCGCGACCAGGTCATCCGACACCCTGATGGCCGCCGTCATTTCGGCTGTGTGCGTGTCGGCCGGCATGAAGGCCCCGCCGATCCAGGCGAAATCCACCAGCGGAACCGGCGCCTTGGCCAGATCACGGGTGATGACCTTGCCTTGCGGATTGGCAGCCTTCCAGGCCGCAACGAAGCGTTCGGTCAGCTTGCGCGAGGTTGAATAATCAAAACGCGGGCTGACTTCGATGACGAGAAGGGTGGGCATGAGGGTAGTCCTTTTTGAAAGGGGGAGGGGAGTCTGGGAAACGGGGCCGCCTGCGGTCGGGCGGAGCCGGTTGGCAATCCGCGCAATCCAGCTTCCCGACCCGGTTTTCGGTCTGTGAGGCATGGTCAATTCTTTCCTGATGACCGGCACCGACACGAGGGCACGGCCTGACGAGAGGCTTGATCGAAGGTTTGTTCTGTCCGGCTCAGGGCGGCTGCAATCTTGGGAAGGTCGCCATCGCCAACTGATGACCGATATTTAGGATGCTTGATTGCATCAGTAAATTGACGTAATTTCGCTTCTATACATCTAATGATTGGATGGGAATTTGCTGGACAGCGTCACCATCAACCAGTTGCGCACCTTCGTGGCCGTTTGCGAAGAAGGCAGCTTTTCGGGTGCCGCCAAGAAACTCATGCGGGCGCAGTCCGCCGTCAGTCATGCCATCGCTGCGCTGGAGCAGGCGCTTGATGTCGCACTTTTCGAGCGGGATGCGCGCCGCGCCGAGCTTAGCGCTGCTGGGCGCAACCTTCTGCCCGACGCGCGATCGGTCATCGCCCGCACCGAAGAGATGAAGACCCGCGCCAGTGCCATCGCGCGGTTCGGCGCACCGCAGCTGTCGATTGCGGCGGACGTCTATTTTCCGCGCCCGCATCTGATTGCCTGCCTTCAGTCTTTGCAGACCCTCTCGCCCATGGTGGCGGTCAGCCTGCGGATGACGACGATGCAGGGCGGCGAGGCGCTGGTCCTCGACGGCGTCTGCTCCATGGCCATTTCCATCGCCGACGTGCCAGAGTTGAACCCTGACGCCATCGAACGGCACTGGCTGGGAGAGACGTCGATGGTCACGGTCTGCGCCCCGACCCATCCCCTGGCCGCAACCCCGTCACCGGTTCCAACCGACGAATTCAGCCGGCATGTGCAGCTTGTCGTCACCGACAACCGCCCAAACGCCGACAAGACCGAAGTGGCCGTGGTCGGAGAGCGCAAGTGGCATGTCAACGACCTGAGCGCCAAGCATGATTTTCTGACGGCGGGCCTCGGCTGGGGCCACATGCCGCGCGATCTGGTCGCGGGCGATCTGGCCGCCGGCACCCTTGTCGCCATTCAGCGCCATGCCTGGCACATCCGTCCGTTGACCTTCATGCTCTCACAACGCCGGGGGCAACGGCTGCAGGACGCGGAGGCGACCTTGCGCGATCTACTTGCAGATTGGGAAATGGAGCAAGACCCGGAAAACCCGATCGCTTAGGCCCCGACGCCAGAAACTCCATCACCTGATTCGCCCTTCTGCCGATGAATGCGTCATTCCTGACGGAATCCGTCGGCATGCTTTAACGCGGTGCAGCAAACCTAGCTCAAGCTTCAGGACCGTCCGGAACGGAGCTCACGTGAATGGATGAAAGTCGCGTGGCAGGTCACGCTCTATGTGTGAACGTCCGCGTTTTCAACCATGCTGCATGCGCTATGCTGCACTATCGTGAGGCGGCTTTCCGCCCTTTGCGAACACACTTGAAAGCTGATCGGAGTTCAAGCAGCCTCGACAACCTCTATCGAAACTGCCTTTCCCAGCGCCCGGAATGCAGCCTCGTATTGGTCCAGGCGGGTGCCGTGGTGCGGATCAAACAGGCGGTCCACCGTCGGCCGATCCACTCCGAGGCGGCGGGCCAGCTCGGCACGGTTCGAGCCAGCTTCATCGAGGGCCCACCGCAGAAGCACCTTCAGCGTCACCTGCGAGTCGATCGCCACTCGGGGTGTTCCTGCGCCGGATCTAGCGATGGTGACCTACGCAGCTGCCACGTCCTTTTCGTCCGTCGGATCTTCTAGGAAAAAATAGGCGCTCTCGTAGCTATGCACTTCGGAGCAGAACGGACAGACATGCGGCTCTCGGTCCATGACGAAGCCGCAGTTCGAAAAGCTCGCTTCGTCCATGATGAGGCCGGTAAACGACACACCGCTTGTTGTAGGGCAACGGACCATGAGACGGGACATTTGGACCTCCCGAGTTTCATCAGGAGCTGAAACTATCACGATTCGCGCATTCCCCAAAGCTTAGCGGAGGGAGCGTCCGGCAACTGCGCTCAGACTGGCTGATTAAGCGATGGATTGAGATGCCGGACTAGTTGCCAGAGGATCATCGATTAAGCGGGCTGAACGAGATCAAGGGGTAGACCGAACCCAGAACAGAGTTCGGGACTTTCTTCGGGATATGCATCTAACGCTAATGCGCATTTGTGATGTGGGATCCTGAATGTGGCGCTTTCTCTCAAGCCATCGTGCCGGTCAAACAGATCAAACTACGGCTCTGGTCTTTCCGTCATTCAGTTCGCTCGCCTGTGGCGGCCGCGCTCACGATAAACCCGGTGAGCCGGTTGGTGTCGCGGGGGCATTTACATGGGTCAATCATATCTGCACCACGCCGCCGTCCCAGATTCCGAGTTCTTTTGCGCGCTCGTCCAAATGCGGGCCCACTTCGAGGACCTGGATGTTAAGGCCGATCAGATAGATGGCAAGGTCACCAAGGTCAAAGGCTCGTGCCAGCCAGCGCCCGGTTCCCACTCCGCCTGCGGCGTTCACTTTGGGTTGCATAGATTCGACGATGAAGGTTTCCATGAGATTGAGATAGTGCCTGTTCACGAAAGGTGCAAACCCTGTGGATTGTTCGCGCTTGAGTTGTACATTAGAGCTGACCCAAGTTCAATCAGGACGCTCCACCGACGGCACGCGAGAGCGAGGCGTGAAATCCAAAAGGCTAAAATAATATATTATAAATCAATTTGTTAGGTAAGGCTTCAGGGGATTTTTGGAACTCGCTCTGCAACGACGTAGCCGTCAAGCGCTCACCGAAGATCCGCATCCAAAACATGCGAGCGTCTCAAGCGGCACTATCCACCGCTAGCAAGCGCGCCATCGCGTCGACTATTGCGTGATCGGAGTAGGGTTTGGCGAAGTAGTGGCTGCCTGTCGGAAGGCTGCTCTCTTCCAGGATGGCCTGCCCGGATGCGACGATCAACTTCACGGGCGGCCATCGGTTGCGGATGTAGTGCGCCAGTTTGATGCCGTCCATCGTCCCCGGCATCTGAACATCGGTGAACACCAGATCAATGTCGTCGCGCGATTCCAGGATCTTGATGGCCTCATCGGCCCCTTGGGCCTCCAGCGCGATGTAGCCTGCCGAATGCACAAGATCGACAGCACCCATCCGTATGAGTGCGTTGTCGTCAACCACCAGCACGATCGCTATACCGTTTTTCATCAGGTTCTCTGAATATCTGAAACGGGATTTTTGTGAACCCCAGATGTGAAGTGATCGGGATGCAAATGAGACCTATGCGGCAGATGGGACAGCAACTTGCCCTCGATGTCTGATGGTGACGGCGGTGCCCGGTTCAGCGTCGCTCACTTCGAGTTTGCCCTGAATGTTTCTGGTCAGCGCCTCGACGATGCCGGTGCCCAGGCCGGCTTTCGGTGCGGCATGGCCGGTTGGCATCCCAATGCCGTCATCCGTGATCTTGAGCGTCCATTCCTGGCCTTCCGTCCAATAAGCGACCGTGATCTTGCCCGTCGGCTGCGTCGGGAAGGCGTGTTTCAGGGCGTTGATCACCAGTTCCGTCACGATCAGCCCCAGGCTCACGGAAACGTCGGCTTCCACCGAACTGTCGTCGACGTCAACGACGATGGATTGCCGGTCGTCGTCCGCAATCATCGATGCCCCAAGACTTTCGCAAAGCAGGGTCAGGTAGGCTTTCAAGAGCACCTTGCCGCCCTTCGACGTGGAAAGTTGCTTCTGGACGGCCGCAATCGACATCACGCGGTGATGGGCGTTCTGGATATGGCCGCGGGCCTCGTCGGATTGCACCCGCCGGGCGCTTTGCATCAGCACGCTGGCGATGATCTGCAGGCTGTTGGCAACGCGGTGTTGCACTTCCTGGATCAAGACCTCTTTCTCGTTCAGCAGATCATCCCGGAGCCGGGCGGCCTCCCGGGCGTCGGTCACGTCCGTGACGGCCAGCAACATCCGGATGTGATCCTTCACGCCGTCATCAAGAAGCTGGGCGTTGACCACCAGGTGTCGCGTCTTCTGATCGGGTCGCTTCAGGTCGATCTCATAGGCGTCGATCTTTGCGCTGCCGGCGGCCGTTGCCTTCAGCAACGAGGCCAACCGCGGCATCGCCCATTCGCCATGTCCAAGCGTGCTGATGCTTTTGCCAACGATCGTCGCAGGATCGATGTCAAAGGTTTTGCAGAACGAGAGGCTGGCTGCGATGATCTGGAGATCCGCCGAAAGGAACAGCAGCGGCTCGTTCGAGAGGACCACAACCGCGAGTGTGCTCGGCGCTTCGACATAGCTTTTGGATTTGGTCGGCATCAATGGCCCCCATCGGCCGAAAACTCGCGAAGCGAGTCATCACTCGGCAGGATCGGCCGGGAACACAAATTGTCCGCCGCATCGATCTGGTAATCAGTAGCATGTTTGTCTTGTTCTGCGCCACTGTGAACTGTAAGCGGTGCGACGGCCCCGTGGTTCCGGGGCGAAGGTCTTTCGGGCATGCCGCCCTGCAACTGAGTTTGCAGGAGTTTGGCAGTGGAACACCAAAATGAGCACCGGATGGAGGTTCCCAGTCGCAAGGGAGTTTCGCGCATCGAGGTTCTGGATGGGCCAACCGGGCGGCGGCGTTGGCCGGATGATCTGAAGGCACGGGTTGTGGCCGAGAGCCTGGCTCCCGGGGCGCGTGTTTGTGATGTGGCC